>CAKZYZ010000258.1 GCA_937885075.1 uncultured bacterium
TTGCGGCTCATGCTACTTTTTTTTTTTTTTATGTTTATTTTTTTTTTTCAAGCAGAAGACGGCATACGAGATATATCAGTGTGACTGGAGTTCAGACGTGTGCTCTTCCGATCTCGCCAGGCCTCATCTTATCCAGCGATCGATGCGCTTTCCCCGAGTCATTGTCCAACCCCCGCCCGGTTTCAGTCCGGGCGCCCCTACCTCACCCCCTACAGGCCCGGACTGAAACCGCCCCCCGGCCCTTCCCCGGTTCAATCAGATTCCCCCAACCTCACCCCCCACATCTGATTGAACCTCGCCCCCTACCCCCCACCATTTCAGACAGGCCCCCCAACCTCACCCATTTCGCCTGACTGAAATGGCTCCCCCGGTCCCCCCTGGTTTCTGTCAAGTTGCCTCTACCTCACCCCCCACACTTGACAGAAACCGCCTCCCCCTGTGGAGTCCCGCCGGTCGAAGAGCCCCGGCCTCCATAAACAGATAGCGGCCGGGCCTCCTCGACCGGCTACGCTCTCCGGATAATTTCAACGTTCTTCAGCGAACCAACATTACCCTGAGCAAGAAGCGCGCCAGCAAAGCTGTCACGCTTCTTGCGGACCCGGCCCACGCCAACAACCTGGTCCCGCGGATTCAGTCCGGGTCCCCCTACCTCGCCCCCTACAACCCGGACTGAAACCGCTCCCCGGCAACCGGTGCCCTCCCCCACCTCGCAACCTGGTGCCTTCCCCGCACGGCCCCCGGCCTGTCACGCTTCTTGCTGGTGGCCTTGCTCCCTCGGAGCATCCCGAAGGTGATTGAAACCGCGATGCGGTTTCAATCACCTCCAGGAGCGGCCGCAAGAAGCCCGCCAGGCCTCATCTTATCCAGCGATCGATACGCTTTCCCCGAGTCATCATCCAGCCCCCGCCCGGTTTCAGTCCGGGCGCCCCTACCTCACCCCCTACAGGCCCGGAACTGAAACCGTCTCCCGGCCCTTCCCTGGTCTCCCCTGGTTTCTGTCAAGTTGCCTCTACCTCACCCCCCACACTTGACAGAAACCGCCTCCCTCTGTGGAGTCCCGCCGGTCGAGGAGCCCCGGCCTCCATAAACAGATAGCGGTCGGGCCTCCTCGACCGGCTACGCTCTCTGGATAATTCAAACAACCTTCAGAGGACCAACGTTCCCCTGAGCAAGAAGCGCGCCAGCAAAGCTGTCACGCTTCTTGCGGCCTCGGCCCACGCCGGCAACCTAGTCCCGCGGATTCAGTCCGGGTCCCCCTACCCCACCCCCTACAACCCGGACTGAAACCGCTCCCCCCGGCAACAGGCAACACCGCCCTCGCCTCTCAACCTCACACCTCCCCCGCGCGGGCGCCGGCCTGTCACGCTTCTTGCTGATGGCCTTGCTCCTCCGGAGCATCCTTCCGGCGATTAAAACCGCGATGCGGTTTTAATCGCCTCCAGGAGCGGCCGCAAGAACCGCGCCAGGCCTCGTCTCTCCTGATGATCGATGCTCTCTCCCCGAGTCAATATTCGCCTCACCCGACAGCTTAAAAGAGCGGCCATCAGACTGCGAAAAGCATGCAGACTGATGGCCGCTCCGCTGTCTCCCCCGGCCGGCTCACGAGATTCGAAGGGATTCGGCGCCGCGTACCGCGCCACCGAATCCCCTCGAAACTCGCTCGCTCCCCGGCAGACGCAATAAAGGGCAGATGCCCTTTATTGCTTGACACCCACGGATCCGGATCCGGAGCGATCGCTGGCAAGATCCGTGCTCAAACTCCTCCAATACCGACCGCCTGATGAGTAAATCTGTAAACTTTTTACACCTCCCCTCCCCCACTTCACCAGGCCCCCGGCAAATTCGGCCGCATCCCCCGCTACCCCCTAAAAAAATAAGGAGGCGCTTCGCGCCACTTGTTATATTAAAAAAATCATTTCCGTTCTTGGCGGAACACTTCACCCCCCCATTACAAAAGGGGGGAAAGATGCTCAATTACTTTTTATAAAAAAAGTAAGCCGCATTTTTCCCCCCTTTTGGAAACCCCCTTTTATTAGGCTTCAAAATCTAATGAAGTTCGCGCTTTAATATGGCTCCAAGGCGCTGACGCGCCGTCGCCATGCGCTCACAAGGGGGGGTGAAGTCTCACCCCCCCCTCGTGTTCCTTACGGCCGGCCGAAAAAACCCGGCCGTCCTACGAACGGAAATGATTTTTGCCCCCGCTGCCCACGGGGCTAACGCCCCTTCCCTTTGTTCCCTCCCATCCGGTCGGGAGGTCGGCGCTGTACGTCTCCCTTCGGGATACTCCCCCAGCGCCTCCTCGGTCCTTCCCTTCGGTCAGGCCATTATGTTTTTGCGCCTTCGTCGTCCCGACATAACGTCGGGACTCCTCAGTCGCCACGGGCTCATACGGCACAATCCTGTGCCTATTCGCCCGGAGAGGCCAAGGAAAACCCACGCACGCGGCTGTCCTCTTGTTCGGCAGGGAAGAAAAGTCCAACACGAGCGGGCTGATCAGGAACATGGGCAAAGCATTACGCGGCAAAGCGCCGGAGAAGGTCAACCAGGTTGACTGTGACCTTCTATGTCCTGGGCGATAAGATGAACCAGACGAAGAAGGGCAGCTTCAAAGGTTGAGTTGCAACTCAATATTTAACAAATTGAGTTGCAACTCAATTTGATTGGGTTATTTTGCTGTTGGCCTGGGGCCAGTCTTAAGATTTCTATCGCGTTCCGGGTATGGCCGCCCGCGGTTCGCTTTCTCCATACGTTCAACTTCGCGCGTTAAAGCTCGGTCAATGACACTTTGAAAAGTGACCGCTTGAGCGTAACAAGCGTTGCGAGCTCGTTCAAGCAAGTCGTTGTTAAAGCGTAGAGTGAGGGTTTTTCTGAAAGCGGGCGGCACAATGGGCAACGCCGATTTTCGGGCATGGCGTTTTGTCGGCGCCTTGGTCGCACTGATGTTTGACCTGTTTTTTTTTGCGGACTTGGTGTTGGCTTTGCGAACATTGTCTTTGGGCGCCGGAGCTGCATGTTTTTGCAAGAGCTGTCCAAACGCTGTCATGTTTATGGTTTTACGCTTTGTCATCTCCGCCGCCTTTCATTGTTGAGAAGTTCCGCCGTGAGCGCTTTATAATCTTCTGCACCGTGGCTGGTTGAAGCATAGGTAAAAATAGGCTTACCGAATGAAACGCTTTCCGCAAGTTTGACGTTTTCCCGGATTTCCGTTCTCAAAACTGCTTTGCCATACTGCTGTCGGATAAGGTTTGCGATTTCCTGGGCATGCCGGGTGCGTCGATCAACTCTGGTTAAAAGAATCCCCGCAACTTTCAAAGTCGGGTTAAGCTGTTCCTGTATTTCTTCCAGGTGTGCCATAAAGGAAATGAGGCCGGAAAGGTTCAAGAATTGCGTAGCAGTGGGAATGATAACCGCATCGGCTGCCGCAAGTGCGTTTCGGGTGAGGATTCCAAAGCCTGGCGGGGTGTCTATTAATATATAGGCCGGCAAATTATGTCCGTGGCGAAAAGTTTCGATTTGGGTTTTGAGACGGCTGTCCCGGTTACGCTTGGCGCTCAACTCTTCGGGGGCAAATACGAGAGACTCTGATGCCGGGCAAATTTGAAGGCGGTCGAAGTTTGTCGATGTTACGAGGTCACGGAGTGGTCGACGAGCTGTGATCATTTCCAAGGGAAGAGTGCCCGGGTCTGAAGCTTGCGCCCAGAGTGTAAGATTGGCTTGCGGGTCGAGGTCTATCAGAAGGGTTTTCTTCCCCCTGGCCGCAAGCGCCGCGCCGAGATTAAACGCGGTTGTGCTCTTGCCGCTTCCGCCTTTGATGCTGGCAATGGTGAATATTTTCATAAGCTGTGTCGAAACGTTCGCTTAATAAAAGCAAAGAACGGAGAATTATGCAAGGGGGAATTTGAGTTGCAACTCAATTATAATTGAGTTGCAACTCATTCGATGCAGAGTATGTTTTTCCAGGGGCACAATCATAAGGTCCGGGTGGAGATCGCACGATATACGCGATTCTGGAGGGTCTTTTTTTCAGGGGGAGGCCGGAAGCCGATCGATTCCGAAGTTTGAGACCGGATCCACGCGGAGGGGCCGAGAGGATCTAGACCGTGAGCGCGCTTGTAGAGGCTTCTGTTGTTGTGCTGAGGCATGGAACGGCCGGGCGCACGAATGAACGCAGCGGGGAGGGTTGCGGGGCGCTCAGTGAGAGGGCCGGCCCGGGCAAGCGGTTAAGGGGTGTGTTCAGGGGGGTATGAGCAATCGATGTTTTATAACAATCAAGATTTTCAACCCCTAACTCAATAATCTCCATTTAGAGCCGATTCCGGCTCTGACCGATATTAAAGTTCCGGGGTAGGCAGTTAACCCAGGGATAAAACAAGCTTGAGCGCTTTATTCACTTCTTTCATTTTCTCTTCCGATAACATCCCTATTTTTCTGCCCAATCGCTTCTTGTCGAGTACCCGGATTTGATCGAGCATAACTTTGCTTTTTTTGCCATCTGTTTCTATTTCAACCTCAAAAGGATATACTCTCTTGGAGGCGCTCGTAATGGGGGCCGCAATCACACGGCTGGATACTTTGTTGCCTGTGTTATTGGAGACAATAAGGCCTGGTCTTGTTTTTTTCGTTTCCGTGCCTACACTCGGATCTAATTTGACCCAGTAAATATGTCCCCTTTGCGGATAGTCATTCCCAGCCTTCTCCCTCTGTAATTTTCCACTCATCCAAGGTCTCCTTTCTTTTCCTTTCTTTTTCTGCATCCATGTAAGCTTGCCGTAATCCTCTTCTTTCTTCCGCCAGTTTATCTTGTACAGCAGCGCAGACAAATTTACTCATTTTGTTGCTCCCCACGAAAACGCGCAGTTGATGATGGAGCGAGACAGGCATGTTAAACGTGACATGTTTTGCATTCATGGTCATAGGCCTCCTTTCTATTGTTACATAATACATATTACTGAATATTTATAAATAGTCAAATATGTTTTTATGCTCCAATACCTCGCTTCCGCAGAGTATTCAAAGGTCAGGCCGGGTTGAGATCGTTCGTTATAGGCGATCCTGGTGCGGCGTTTTCGGGTCAATATATCCCAAGACGCACAGATCGCGGGTTTTGGTGTGGGATCAGCGCTGCCGGGGCGGCTCGCTCGCACAAAGATCGGCGCCTCTTGCAGAGGCGCTGAGAGGTCTCGCCCAAGGCCCACCACAAGCGATCCTATATAGCCTCTGAGAGACTTGCGCTGTCGGAACCCTTATTCTATTTCTTCAAAAAGTTGGTAAACTAAGTAAATACAAACAGCCGGAAACCCTATCAATCGGGCGGGGTTGCTCAGTCATCATAGCGACTGCAGGGGGGGAAACTCTCGGAATAACTGTTGTTGCTCCCCTGTAATGCGGTAGCCCGTCGGACACTCTTGAAGGGTGATGCCTTTTCTCTCCTGTGCCCATTCTGTGAAATCATTATATTCCGGAATTACCATGTCGATAAAGTATAATTTAAGATAATTGAGTTTCGGTTCGCCGTCTTTTTTGTATGGTGTTACAAACTCATTAACAGGATAATTCTCATCAACCCAGGCTTTGAACTCTTTGTTCTGCTCCGCCGTATAGTTCTTAACGAGTTCCTCCAGTTTACTGTTCTTCTCCTTTTCAAAAGTCGTCTCCAGGGCACTCACCAGCGCGGAATCCTGCTTGGCCTGCTCTTCCCGATCAGCTTTCTCTCTGGCTTTCTTTCTCTCTAATAGAAAAGCCAGTCCCGCCTTTTCCTGAAGTTTCTTTGCAATGAAGCCGCCTGGATTGCGAATAGCCTTCCCGGCAGAATGCATCTCCTTCAACGCGATATCCAGACTGGCTTCAACAAGTTCCAATCCGTCTCTCTTTATAAATCTATCCGGATTTGCCGTGTATCCCGCCAGACGTAACCTGTCCTTAAGAATCCCCTCCGGCGTCTGTTTGCCGGCTGGCAGAGAAAGCAATTCACCAGGCTCCCTGTTGATATTCGGATAGATCAGGAAGAGGATGGCGTCGACTTTCCGCCGCTTTTTAATCTCCTCAAACTCAAAGTAGATATCGGTGTGATCCCGAAGTTCTTTTTGCGCGGAAAGAATAATACGTCGTTTAAAATTATTGTATTGAGTGTATTGATCTGGTGAAATCTGAAAGATATTTCTAAGAAATTTTATAGTGAATTCTTTTCTTCCAAATCGCTGATAACTTTTAAGCAATTCATATATTCGTATGCTATAGACACTTCTCAGGCTGGCGATATGTTTAAGAAAATAATTGGTGAACTGCCCCTTGAGCTGAAGCAAGAATGGTTTCATGTTGGGATCGAAACAAAGTTTAACAGAGCCTGTTCCTTCCTGATATTTTGCCGAAGATAAGAAACTCACCTGTACAATACCATTGAGCTCTTTTGGAAGTGGAAGAGTTAAAACTCGTGTCATGAGTTTTTTTGTGAGGTGTTTTGTTTGGTCATAAACATGATGGCCGCTTATCCCTACGAAGTCGGCAAGCTGTGATATTGTGATATTGTATTCCTGAAAGTCTTTATCGTCCCTGTGAATTTTCGATGCGAGCAGGCAGACAAGCCGTTTCTCGGCAAGGTTCATTTTATAAGATGCCTCAACCAGTTTATTTGACTGAGTGACAATAACCTTATCTTTTTTCATCTCATGTCTCCGTTATGGTGTGTGGAATGTATAGAGGGGAACATACACTCACCCCTACACAAATGTCAAGTGTAGGATTTCACCCGGAATTTGTAGGATTTCACCCGGAATTTGTAGGATTTCACCCGGAATTTGTAGGATTTCACCCGGAATTTGTAGGATTTCACCCGGAATTTGTAGGATTTAAAATATGATTTTGTTGCAAATCAACGACTTACAACTCCTCCAATAGTATTCAATAGTTAACAATACCACCAATACGCGCGCGAGGGGAAATTGGTTAAAATGGTGGTGGTGTTTTTATTTTTTTGGAAATAATATAAAAGCGATACCAATTCTGGTTGCGCAAAATGTCCCCATATAAACAACACACCGAATATTTGACACTACCACCATAAAACGATAACTTCATAGACAAGGAGTTTTTTACGAAAGCATTAAAGATCAAAATTGGTTCTGATAAATCAAATAATCGTGGAGCAACAGATGACTGATATTATCGTTACAACAAGATCCGCTCAACATCCCGTCCAGGCCGACTTCCTGACCCGCCTCCACCAGCTCCGGACCTCTTACCTGACTACACTCAGCCCACACACCCAGAGGGCATACAATCGAGATCTGAGAGACTTCGCCGATTTTCTCGGGGAAGAAGATCCAACCCAGGCTCTCCGGAAACTGATCGAGAGGGGCCAGGGGGAGGCCAACTCTTTAACACTCCAGTATAAGGCCCATCTCATCGAGCAGAATAAAACGCCGGCGACAATCAACCGGAGACTGTCTTCTCTCCGGTCCGCCGTTAAACTGGCCCGGATGGGAGGGTTCATCCCCTGGGCTCTCGATATCCCGGGAGTAAAGAGTCGACCATATCGCAATACAAAGGGCCCAGGGCGACAGGGTTTTCAACGAATAATGCGAAAACTCCATGAATCAGACCGCCCCCGGGACATCCGGGACCGGGCCATCATCCGGATGCTCTATGACCTGGCCCTGAGGCGCGGTGAGTTGGCCGAACTCACTATCGAGAATGTTGACCTCAACTCCAGTCAGATATCGATCCTGGGGAAGGGAGAGCTTGAACGGGAGCTGGTCGCTCTTCCGGAGGAGACCGCCCGGGCTCTATCCGACTGGATAGAGCTCCGGGGAGATGAGCCGGGCCCGCTCTTCTACAACTACGATCGACGGAACGTCGATCGACGGCTCACCTATGACGGAATCTATAAGATTGTCTTAACCGTGGCGGCCCGGGCAGGGATAAAGACCAGGCCCCACGGATTCCGACATACCGCGATCACGGAGGCCCTGGAGCTGACCAACGGCAACCTGGCCGCCGTCCGAGATTTCTCCCGGCACAAGAGCTACGAGGTCCTCCGGTTCTATGACGACAACCGCCAGGATCGAGGCGGAGAAGTTGCCAAGCTGGTGGCGAAGGCAGCGTCGGTATAAATAATCAATCTCGTATGGTACTAAAAATATAAGTTATCAGTAACATAATTAGCCTGAAAAACAGGGTTGATATCCAGGGGAATTTGTTTATCCGGCAGACCGGAAAACCGCGTTTTTCGGAAGGGAACAACACCAATCTCGGGAACGAAAACGCCATGACGGGCGTCTGAGGGATTATGTAACTCTGGACCGGCGACATCATCGCCGGCATTAAAAATGTTACAGAGGTTACAAAATTAAGACAATTTTGTAACGAGTCGATCGAAGGGAAAAACTGTCGGATGTCTGAGGGCTCAACATGCTCCTGAATCCTCGGGCAGAGCTCAAATCTGCCGCCGCCCGGGATTCGCGCGAAAATTAAGAGAAGAATATACGGTTGCAGCCCTGGCGTATGAGAATTGTCAGCATGGTAAATAAATTGTTAATGCAAGTAGATTATTTTTAATTAAGTGAAGGTTTTTTCAAACCGGGAGATGATGATGAAAAAAGCAATAGCAACGATTGTTATATCCTTATTATCGTTGGGCTTAATAATCAGTTTATCATTAAGCCAAACCTTGACTGAGAGTGAAGGTGCCAAAACCGGCGACATTTCTGGGAAAGTTTTGAGCACGGAAAAAGAACCGATCAAAGATTTTTTTATAACACTATTTTATAAAGAGCCTGGCACCGATAGAAAGTGGAGAGTAGAGTTTGCGGACACGGACAAAACCGGTTATTATGAGTTTAAGGGGTTGAAGCCAGGAATATATTTGGTGCATATCGATGCCTTCCCCTTTGCGGACGAAATATATCCACCTCAATCTATAGATGATGTGGTTGTCAAGCCGGGCAAGTGTACTGAAGACATAAACATATACATTCCGCTTAAGCCATCAACCTGTATTACAGGTAAAGTTATAAAAAAAGAATCGTCAGAACCCATAAAAAGCGCAAAGTTGGTCGCATACAGGAAAGAAAATAATAAGTGGGAAAGGATAACAATCACATTTTCGAATGCTGAAGGAGATTATAAAATAAAAGGAATAGACGGCGGAGAATACCGAATTAGGGCGCGAGCTGATGGATATTCCCAAGAAATTAAAGATAATATAAAGATTAAGATAAATGCGAAAATGGATGGTGTCAATTTTGCCCTATCACTTGCAGATGGGGAAATAAAAGGGAAAGTCACTGATATAGAAGGAGTGGGGGTACCAGGAATTGATATCGAATTAAATTCAAGAGATTGGAACTATACATATGCAACTAAAACCGATTTGAATGGAGAATATCTACTAAAAGACATTGCTGATAATTCTTATTATATGTTTGTGTCAAAAGATGGTATTCCAAAGGCAATGCCACTTGAAGATGTAAAAATCGATGGTGTTGGCATAAAAGAAATAAATTTCGAGATAAAATAAATGCACATCATAAAAGTCCGGCAGACAAATATAGGATATTTGGGGCTTACATGTATTCACCGCTCGCTCACATTCTTTTAATATTTGCGATTTAATCGGCAGCTCCCCGAGAGCTTCCAGGCCGCGCTTGATGGTTTCGTTTTGCACCGCGCTCCAGATGCTGATTACCGACCGAATGAATCTTTTCGCCTACGATGTTGTCGAGCACGAAGACGATTACCTGGCCCATCATCCTCACCGCAAAGTCCAAGTCAGCGGCGGGTTAGGTCCCAGGCAAAAGCATAATCCGTGCGCAATGGATAGCGACAAGTCGCTAAATAAACCCTCGAAAGCCGAGTATTTCCTATCCTTCACGGCCTTAATCTGCTATCTTCTCTTTTTTCGGCTCTACTTGATAAAAACCCCGGAATTAGAGGCCGCAAAACGGCTTTAAATCCGTTTTGCGCTTTATTCGGGCCAAACCCCGTAAAAATGAAAACATCGCTTGACGATCGACTTAAGGACGCTGGAATCCGGCATTTCGATGTCCTGATCCACGACCAATCCCGCGAGTGGCTGATCAAGAACTTCCGGAAAGGTTCTTCCAAGTACCCCGTCAACGTAGCCTGCCTGATGCGCAACATCATCTGGCAGGTCCGCGAGCGGATCCGCTACGGGGAGAAACCCCCGCTCAATGAACTGATCCGGACCTTCTGGTACATGTACATCAAGCCCACCCTCTCCCGGGCGGGGGCCCTCTCTCACAAGGTCAACCAGTACAAGCAACTGGTCTACCAGTTTGTCAACATGGTCCGGGACCTGAACCTGATGAGATACAGCGATATCGGATTCCGGGATGACAATGAGGCCCACCGGAGAGTTGGAGCCAACGCCAATATAGTTCTCTTCTCCGAAAAGCTGGGACATCAGTCCTTCCTCTCCGAGATTGCCGAAAAATACCGCGTCTCAATCATTGCCCTGGGCGGCCAGCCTTCCGTCCTCAACCTGGAGTACTTCGTCGACGAATTAAAAGCCAACAGCGTCAACCTCCGGCGATCATTTTACCTCTTCGGCATAGTTGACTACGACCCGAGCGGCTGGATTATCCGGAACGCCTTTATCAACAACCTGAAGTTTTACGGAATCAAGAATATCCATACCTTCGACCTGATCACTCCGGACATGCTGACGGTCGAAGAAGTCAAACTCTCCCGGT
>CAKZYZ010000259.1 GCA_937885075.1 uncultured bacterium
TTTTTTTTTAATGATACGGCGAACACCGAGATCTACACTCTGTCCCTACACGACGCTCTTCCGATCTTCCTCTGGAGAAGTGAGGACCCGAACTATGGCTTGGGCCAATAATTCCGGCTGATGGATAGGGACTACCAGACCGTTTATTCTATCTCGAACTAATTCCTGATTCTCCTCAATCTCGGTAGTAACCACCGGAAGACCGGAGGCCATGGCCTCCAGAATTGAGATCGAAAGTCCTTCATAAATTGAAGGAAGAACAAAAACGTCGGACGCCGCCAAGAGCTCTGGGATATCTGATCTATAACCTAAAATACGGCATTCATCCTGGATTCCAGATTCTTTAATTTCGCTCTCAACGGATGCCCGTAATGGGCCATCCCCTACCAGAATGAAACGGACCGGTCCGTATTCTTGTTGAACCAACAGAGCCGCGCGAACAAGATCCTCCGGGGCTTTCTGGGGGCGAAGATTTCCTACCATGATCGCCATGGGTTGGTCGGGATTGGCGCCAATCTCTTGTTTTTTTCTCCGGGGATTTAAGGATATCTCAAATTTGGAAGAGTCGATGCCGTTCCGGATAACCGAGATTCTGTCGGGTGGGAAGAGACCCATTCTCAAAACTTTCTTCCGATCCGCTTCCGAAACCAGAATAAGGTAATCCGTGAACAACGTCATTATTTTCTCAAGGTAAAAAATATAGCGCCGTTTGAGTTTGCTTTTATAGAAATTTGTTAAAAACCCACTCCAGCCGTGAGCTGTCATTATTATTAATGGAACCCGGCACCACCAGGCGGCTAAACGACCGATCAAACTCGCCTTAGACATATGAGTATGAACAATATCAGGTTTTAGCTTCCTGATTAAACCGATTAAGTTAATAAATGCGGTAACATCGGAGATCGGAGCGATTTTTTTCTTCAACCCCTCTACTTTAATAACCCGGACTCCAGACTTGATTAAATCGTCTCCGATCTCACCGTCGATTCCATATGCCACTGATATTTCATATCTTGCCTTGTCCAGTCCCCTTACTAAATCCAGTATATGAGACTGTACCCCTCCCCTTTGAAGGGAGGTAACTACATAAATTAGGTTTATCTTTTTCATGGTTACTGTCATCCTCACCGGTACCGATAAGATCTCGGGAATAACTTCAATAATTATTCCGTCAACTCGCGGGGGGGCGGTCCTATTTCCGGGAGATAATCCCGATCTAATTTATTTGTTTCATCCCCGATCCCTTTCAAGGTGGATCCAAGAGCGATAAGAATCCAGAAATATTTTTCAGTTTGGGCGTTCATAAAAACATCAACTACTAAATAAGCTAAAAATCCCATCTTCAGGAACCGAGAAGCATCATTCAACCAATTACCCGGGGGAACTTTACTAGTCGCTCGGGAAAATCCCTTCCAGGTATTAATGATAATCCAAAGAAAAATCATCCCTCCAAATATCCCCAATTCCGCGGTTACTTCCAGATAGGTATTATGAGCCTGCCGGGGCATTATTTCAATGGGAGTTACCACAGTTAGATAATTAGCCGAGAAATTTCCCCACCCCACCCCTAAAATGGGATTATTCTGAATCATTATTATGGCTGCCTTGGCTTCTAAAATCCGATTTTCCATCGAAGCATCAGCAACAGGCTCGCTGATGGTTGCCATCCGTCTATAGAATCTCTCCGGCGCAATCATGAGAAAGACCAATGCCAGCAGAGAGAGTAATATTAACGCCTTGGCTTTCCTTTTCTCGGTAATTATCCAGTATAAAATGACACCGGCCAATGATACCATAGCGCCCCGGGAAAAGGTTAAGATAAGGCTTGCCAGGATAATAATAAAAGCCGCTATAAAGAAGATTTTTAGTTTTTCCGACCTGGTCGTTTTATTTAATAAAACAACAATACAAGCCCCAAATATTACGATAGGTGATATGTAGTTAGGATTGCGACTCAATCCTGCCGCCCGCACGTTAGGATCACCGATATACTGAAAAAGGGATATGGTACTGCTAAGCAATATGCATAATAAAACCACCCATAACAAGGTTTTCAACTCGCTCGTTGTTCTAATGAGCGTATTTATTAAATAGTAAAGCATTATTAATTGAGTAAGAGTGAACATCATTCTCCAGAACATTGCGCTATCCCTGGCCCATAAGCCGGAGGCAAAACAGAGAAGCCAGAAGGCACCCAGAGCAACTTCCTGACCGGTAGCTCGTAACTCCACTTTTTTAGTAATCAGAAAATTATACAGCCAGCCTGCAAAAGCCAGCCAGCCGATCATTTTTCCCCCGGTGAGTGTTACCGCAAATTGTTCCGTAAACACCATCCTCTCCCAGAGGGCTGATACCAGAAAAAAATAAAGGCCAACCCGAGGGTATCGACAGAATAGAATAAGCAGTGAAATCCCAACAATGAAAATAAATACTACAGGGGGATTTCTGGTAATAACAAGACCTAATAAACAGCCAAAACCTAATACCAACCATAGAAGAGGAGATTTAACTATTTTCAGCATATTTATAAGGTCTCTGGAAAGATTGGAGAGGACATTTTATAAATCGGGATCATAGCTGCTTAATCTATGAATACAGTTTGAGGCAATCAAATTAAATAGGAAACAATACCCGGGAGGAGAAATTGTTTTACTTCATGCTAATATCACTATCGGTTCCATCTTTCTTTTCCCGCGAAAGGACCGGAAGAGAAATCAAAAGCGGTTTATTCAGATAGAGCTCTATATCCTCAACACTTTTGATAGTATGATCAAGATAGTCCGTTAGAAAAGCCAGCCCTATCCCCAATACTATCCCGATCATGGCAGCGAAGATCAAATTCATTTTTGTTTTGGGCTTTAATTTATAGAGAGGGGGGAGAGCTCTGTCCATTATATATATATTTGCTACCTTGCGTAATTCACTATACATGGATATCCGAGATTCCTGGACCTGTGTAATTAAATCGTCGTATATCTTTTCTTTGGAATCCAGATCTCTCTTGAGACGATTATATTCAGCTTTATTTTTTATTATTGTTTCCACTCTCTGAGGATAATCCCCGGTTACAAGTTCCAGGGTTTCTGCTTCTTTCGTCAAGGCCTGCTTCTCTCTATGTGCCGATACATAATCCCCGCGAACGTCCTGTCTTTTTTCCCTCTTTAACAGTATATCCAGATTTTTCAATTGCTCTTTTAATTGCGGAATCAGTTGATATTCCGATGTATAACGAGGCTCTAATTCTGCCAGCTTGGATTCCACCGCCAGGGTATTCTTTTTAATAGTAATTAACGCGTTATTTCTATCCCAGGATTTTGACGGGAGGCTTGGATCATCCTGGTTAATAAGATAACTCTCAATATCTTCTATCCGGCCAATCTCACCCGCCAATCTGGCACGCACCAACTGATACTGGCCCCACAAACGTTCTATTTCAGCAAAGGGTTTTACCTGCCCCCGATTGAGGTTTATCAGTTCGATCGCATCAACCCCAAGTTTCTCTTCAAACGCACTGAATTTATCCTCCGCTTCCTTTACTTCATCCATCGCGTGCTTCCGTTGGCTTTCTAAAAAATTGAAAACATCTTTAGCTTGAGCTCCTTTAACTTCAAAGAAGAACCCCTGGTATTTTTCACAGATGGTATTAGCGGTAAGAGCCGCCTCATGAGGGTCGGAGGCGTCTACACTGACTAAAATGATATGCGAACGACCGATAATATTTTCGCTGGGAGATTCCTTGGGACCAACTCGAGAACCTACAATCGTTCTGGCCTGTAGATCGGCAACGGCTTTCGCGACAGCATTGGGAGGACTGAATCCGTGCTGCAATCCCAATTGCTTCACCGTCATCTCACCCACACTGTTACTGAGAATCATTTCCATCTGCGTTTGCAGGAAAATTTCCACGTTTCCGGCCAGGGATGGGGGGAGAGCAAAGAGGCGAGATTGTATCTTCTGTTCCGCAAAAATTTTGGCGGTCGCCCGATAGGTAGGCCGACTGGTGAAGGTGATAATAGCCGTGACTATAAAGACAGAAAGAAAGCTGGTTATGATTATCGCTCTTCGGCTATAAATAATTCGCAATATTGCTCGCATCTACTTACTCCATCTCAATGGGGTCGCTTCTATCACTTCATCCGCCGGTAAATAAAATCCGGGATATTAAATTGTCTTTCGTTTAAAATAATCCCGGAAATTGTTATCCCGGATTGCTCTAAAGCCGCTATTGACGATTGGATGACTTCTCTCCTGGTGGAATTTGCTTTTACTACCAGGATAGTTCCATCTATAAAGGCTCCCATTGATTCAGGAAGTGTACTTAAAACCACCGAAGCATTATCTATTATTATGCAATCATAGTTATCCCGAATTTCCTCCAATAGTCCCCCGATCTTATGCGCGATAAGAATTTGAGCCTGGATAAGGGGGATTTTTCCGCCGATAGGGAGAAACTGAAGATTGTCCATATTGGTTTTGAAAACGGCATCCTGAAATGGGATATCTCCGTCCAGCACTTCCAGCAACCCGGGAGCGGAGGGGGCCTGGAAATAATCAACCAGATTCGGGTGATAGATATTGCAATCGATCAGGAGAAAACTCCCCATATTGCTGTCCGCTAAAGTACGGGCACAGAGATAAGAGATTGTACTCTTCCCCTCCCCTCTCTGGGAACTGGTTATCTGGAAGATCAGATGTCCCTTCTGAGTAGATCTCTGGAGATTGGTCCAGAGTCCTGTAAATTTATCTTTCAAGAGAGTAGAGAGTGGTATCCCTGAGAGTGTACGAAACGGATCTTCCGCTTCACCACCTTTCCTAAAGCAAAATAATTGCTTCCGGATTTTCTGCTCCAATGCCCCCCAGATTGCGTAGAACTGAGATAGAAATGTCAACGTTCGATTTTGGTTCATCTACTCTTACTCCGTAATCGTGTCAGTCCCATTAATCCGATATGAGCGTCTCTCGTCTATATGAATAACATCCCAGGTGTCGAGGATGAAGATCGGAAGAGCGTCGTGTAGGGAAAGAGTGTAGATCTCGGTGGTCGCCGTATCATTAAAAAAAAAATAACAAAAAGAAAAATAATAAAAGAAAAAAAAAAAAAAATTTTATTCTTCTAATGTTCACATCCACCCGTGCTCCCCTGCGACTAACCGCTCTCTCCTGACAC
>CAKZYZ010000260.1 GCA_937885075.1 uncultured bacterium
AGAAAGAAAAAGAGAAAAGAAAAAAAAAGAAATTTTTTTTTTAATGATACGGCGACCACCGAGATCTACACTCTTTCCCTACACGACGCTCTTCCGATCTGATACCGGCTGTATTAAAACTATAATTGCAGTGCTATCTCTTCCCGTAAATATTTTTTCCTTTTATTCCTGGATTATTCCGGTAAATTGAAAATCCAACAGAATGATCCAGGATTAAAAGGAAAATATATGAAGAATCAGATAATACTCTCCAGCGGTTCCATCAGAAACTACGGGATGGACCGGGTTTTCGAGATCGCGGCCCGCTGCGGCTTCGACGGGGTGGAGATGATCGTCGACGAGCGGACCGATACTGTCCATGCCGGCTATCTCCGGAAGTTGATCGAGCGGCACAATCAGCCGGTGCCGGTGGTCCACGCGCCGTTTAACTTTCTCGATCCTCCGGGTTGGGAGAAAGATGAAATGTCCCGGGCAAAGCGATCGGTCGAACTGGCTCAAGAGATCGGGGCCGCGAGTGTTGTCCTCCACACTCCATTCTACACCGATCGGCTCTTCCTCCGATGGCTGGAAGATGATCTGGCGGATTACCAGAAGACCACGGATATCATCCTCCTGGTAGAGAATATGCCCTGCTACCGAAAACCGGGAGGGCGACTGGGAAAATGGCTGAATATCTCCGACGTTCAGGAGTGGAATCGGAAGAAGTTCTGGAGTCTGGTGCCGTCAGTAATTAATCCGCTCTGTTTTCCGTTATGTGACCTGAAAAAACTGGAGCAGTTCCCCCACATCATCCTGGATACTACCCATCTCGGAACCGGAGGATTCGACCCCATTACCGTATTCGATCATTTTAAAGATAAGGTCGAACATATCCACCTCTCGAACTTCGACGGGCGCGAGCACCTGGAACTCCGGACCGGGAAGATCGATATGGGAGCTTTCCTTCGACACGTTACCAATACCGGATATACCGGGGGGTTCTGCCTGGAGATAATGCCGGAGTATTTCCCCTCTGATAATGAAGAAATGACTGTGGAGCTCCTGACGGAGAACCTTGACTTTATCAGAGAGCATACCGGCTGAGGGCGGTGGGGCGGTCAGAGATGTTACCCGGGTCTATTTTGGCGGTCTCGGAGATGAACCGGTGGCGAGATAATCTGGGGAATGTGGAAAGAACCCCAAAGGGGTTCAACATGTAAGCCCAGGGAGAATCCCTGGGTTCAAGAGGAGAATCCCCAACCCCACCAAAAGAACCCCAACGGGGTTCAACATATAAACCGAATTTAATTTGAGATATGGCCCCGCGGAATGCGGGGCGGGTTGTGGGAGCAGGGCGTCGAATCCCCGGGTAAAACCCGGGTTTGAGATGTTGGACCCCCTTGGGGTCCGTGGGTGGTTGGGCGGGACGGGTGTTATCCCCGGGTGAAACCCGGGGCTATGATGTTCGACCCCTTCGGGGTCAAAGGAACCCCAACGGGGTTCAACATGTAAGCCCAGGGTGAAACCCTGGGTTCCCGGGGTAACACCCCGGGAAATACACCCGAATACCGCACGCCAAAAAATGAACCCCAACGGGGTTCAACATCCAAACCAAATTTGATTTGAGATGTTGCACCCTTTCAGGGTGTGGGGGTTTTGGTGCGGCGCGACGGCTATTATCCCCGGGTAAAACCCGGGGTTGAGATGTGGGACCCCCTTGGGGTCCATTTCAATGCTTGCAAATTATATTTTTTCTGCGAAAATCAAATTATCTGCTTTTTGCTAAATAGTGTCTGACCGAAAACCCCTAAAATCCGGTCATTGCGAGGAGGGACGACGAAGCAATCTGCTTAGTTTGTGAAGAGATTGCTTCGTCACTTCGTTCCTCGCAATGACAAATTTGATGAGATTCGGGGTTTCCGTTCAGACACTAAATAGTAACTGTAATATCAAGCTTGCCCGTCGGAGGCAATCTCTGATTGCCGAAGGCGGGAGCCGACACCCGGGAGGTGAATCATGATCAGAATGAATAAGTTGATAACTTTGCTCCGTCCCCTACTTTTTAAAAATGCCTTTCTCAGCTCGCCCCCCTCCCTTTATCCCTCCCCCCGGAGGGGGGCGGGACATCCACCCTCTGGTATTTCCAACTCTTCTCTGGAATTTACCGGGGCAGCCGTTTCGGTCTTGTCGCTAATCACGGCGACCGTTCTCTTCTTCAGCTCTGTTATCGATGCTCTTGCATCTCCCGGAGACAATTTGAGTGGTCAAAAACAAAGCGAGACTGTGCATGGAACTGGCGTTTCTTATAATAATTTAGAAGATAAAACAAGCTGGTTAAATCAAAGTGGTGTTGTTTGGAAAAAGGCACATCATTCAGATACTTATCCAGAAAATAAGATAATGGATTCTGAAAATAGTGGTCATTTATGGAAATATCTTGCAGAGGGTGAAATTGATGGAACCCGGGTTTATGCTATGTTGGATCAGACAGATGGAGAAATCTTATTAAGAAATTATCTTACCGGGGCTGTTATGGAAAACTGGGTATATCCCGGCCCAGGAGAATTGAAAAACATAGCCGGCATTGAGATTGATGATAATAAGGTCTGGATTTATAATAATGAAAAAAACGATATTAAAGATAATTTAAATGTTTATTCCGGTCAGGGAAGTTTAATTAAAAGTATTGAATTACCTGCGATTGAATCTTTTAAATCAGGATTGGTTAAGAATAATAACAATGAGAGCTTTATATTAAATAATATTGGTAGTCTTCGTGCAAACTCAATTTGGTTATCATCCGGTCTGAAATATTTTGCTTATGATAGTAGTTTTAGGTATGAAAATGGGTTTGCTGGGGATTACCATGATATAGCTTATAATGAAAACGATAACATAATCAGTGTTATTTTTAATGTCCATGATTTTGATGATACTTATATTGATTGTTATGAAGGGCCGGATGATGTAAGACCTCTTAAAAACGTAGAAATATTTAGGCCGGGTTCAGGACTCTGGGCGATACGAGGGGTTACCCGAGTTTATTTTGGCGGTTTGAATGATATCCCTCTTTACTCTGACTTTGATGGCGACTTGATTGATGATATCGCTATCTTCCGTCCGGATTCCGGCTTATGGGCGGTGAGAAGCATAACCCGGGCCTACTTCGGAAGCAGATCGGAAGAGCACACGTCTGAACTCCAGTCACTCTGATATATCTCGTATGCCGTCTTCTGCTTGAAAAAAAAAAACACAAAAAATGAAAAAAACAACATTATACAT
>CAKZYZ010000261.1 GCA_937885075.1 uncultured bacterium
AGAAGCGCCAGAATAAACCAGCCCCAACCAAGCAATAAAAAGCGGGATTTCGCGGAGGATGCGATAACGATGATCGAGCCAATCAGGGCAATGGGGATCAGGAGAATTCCTGAAACGGCAAATACGCCGCCGGGCAGAGGATAGACATAATCCAGACAGAGATTGATAGGGAAGAAGGCTACCCGGAGATAGTGGAGATAGGTGGTAATGATAAGCTGGGGACGGCTGATCCCCACTCCCCCGGAACTCATCAGCCATCCGCTCTTCTCCATCCAGAAAAACCGGATAAATATCCAGAATATAGTCAGGGCGATATACCCGGCCCAGAAACCCACTTTTCGGCTGGAAGAGGGGAAACGATCAATCCCGAACTGCAGGGCGATCCAGAGAGGGAGAATCAGGGCCAGTTCCTTGCTGGCCAGAGCTAAAAGATAAAAAATTATTGATGCTATATACCACGACCATTGATGGGCCGCTAATCTGACAGCGCGGGTAACGGATATTACACTGAGCATGAACCAGAAGAACATCAGGGGATCATCCAGAAATGACACACAGGTGATGGTTTCGGTATGAGCGGGATGAAGCGCGAAAAATGCGGCTCCGAGCAGGGCCACGATTTTACCGGTCCTTAGCATCCGGAGATAATAATAGAGGAGGAGGAGATTAACCAGGTGGAGGATCAGCTTGAAGAGATGATATCCCCAGAGATTCAGACGCCAGAAGGCATACTGAACAAAATAGGCGGCTACGGTGACCGGCCTATATCTCTTGGGGGAGAGTTGGTAGTATTCGGAGGTAAAGAGCTTGGGGAGAAAAGCCGGGTTCTTGATAAAGGCGCTCTCCACAATCTGGCCGGCATCATCATAGATGAAGGGGACACGGAATGAGTTGCCGTAAGCGATCACAGTCGCCAGGCAGATTAGTAACAGCCAGAACCATTCTTTATTTCGCGTTAATCGCATCAGTTAACTCTTTCGAATTATTCATTATCTTGCACCATCCTTAGCGCCTCCGGCGCTAACGTTAAAAAATAAAGACGTTGAAAAACAAAGACGTTAAAGATCGTTGAAGACCGTTATACGCCTAGTAAAGGACAGGGCAAGAGTCTTTTTTCTTACATTTATTGGGCCGGTAATATCAATTAGGCAAACCGGGATCCCGAAGGATTTCGGGTCCCGAGACTTAATATGAAACAACTCAGGATCCCGAAGTATTTCGGGAAAATTCCGAAGCAGCCGGTTAACTCCGCCCTCGTTTAATCCGGGTCCGGGGACGGGGCCGATTTCGGGAGAAAGGAAATTTGATTGGGGCTTATTCGAATCATATCAAGCAAAGTAGCAATAAGCTCTTTCTGCTCTCCCGCTCTATAAGGATTAATATACTCCCAGACAATTTTATTATCAGGCATAACTTCAAAGGCCCGGCCGTTATCCGTTTCAGTGATCAGCGTATTTCCATTGGGCAAACGCTGGCTGACCCCCACAGTGCTGGAAAAAAAATTATTTTCCGGGGTACTCCGATATGACCAGATAATTTTCTGAGTGAGGGGATCAAACTCAATGACTTTTGATTTACCCTGATAACCTCGATTATCAAAAATCAATATGTTGCCATTTTTAAGTAATGTCGGATTGTGTTGCCCCTTCCACATCCCCGATAAAGCCCAGGATATTTTTTGCTTTTCCAGATCTACGACTGCGATTGTATTTATTTCTCTTATAGAAACTAACGCCTGTCCCTGCTTAAATACATGATTATTATTACTGAGATCTCCTTCGATAATTTCCACAGTATTAGTATGAAGGACATCTCCCTTTCTTTTCATTTTATCCAGAACCGAAGCATAATCGGAGTTAAGAAAACAATCTATCAGTGAAATGCTCTCTATCTCTTTCCCCTGTGGACTCAGGATGGTAATGCGATCATCTAAAATTGGCCCCTGCAAATGCAGCTCGTCGCGCTGCGCGATCTCCCGGCGGGTAAGTACATATATTTTGCCGGTTTTATCCACATAGAGATCGTGGTGACACCGGCCTTTATAAGACCATAACAGATGAGAATCCCGGTCTAACTTAACCAGGCCCAAACCCTCAAAGATTGCTAATATATCTCCATTATTAAAGAGATGTACCCGCTGCCAGAAAGTTCTATATCCATTCTCATATAAATCATCTGACTCCGGCCAGACCTCCTTATATTCAATTCCCCATCTATGAAGTATATTACCCTCCATATCCATCAGGTAAGCGCCGGGGGTATGCCCGGAAATACAGAGATTTAATCCCGGATAAGCGTATTGCTTCTCATATTCAGTTACACCGGATCGCGGCGGTGCGGCATGATAACCGGATAGATATGGCACTGCCTTGAGTTTTGACAATTGTTTCTGATCTTTATCGGATAATTCCGTGTTCTTGATCCCATCTCGGGAGAGATGCCATCGCCCTTTTCTCATCGGGCGTAATACGGGACGCAATCCTGCCTTCTTTTCTTTAACCGGGGGGGAGAGATTCTTAAAGTATCGGTAGGGGAAAAGCTTATATTGCCGGGAAAGAAACCCATATTCAAACGCGATGATTACGAGCAGTAGAACCAGCAAGCCGGATAATATCTTTTTATTTCTTTCCATTGTAAAGCCGGCTTTTACCGAAAAGGTATTTCACCGGTTCTCTATTTTTAGGACTAAATTCGGCCCATTCTGAAAAAGAGGTCGGGTATATTGCTGTAAAAATCTTCTTAATAGATCTTTTTTATCCGGAGATAGTTCAGAAAATAGCCCCTTCTCCGCGATGGAGAAATTAAACAGGATATGAGTTATCCCTCGTATCCGAAAGGCTGCCAAAAGCGTGGAAAAAGAATCGCTCTGCTTCAGTATCTCCCTGATGGTCTGGTCTTGAAATATGCTGTCAACCACCGTCTTATGCCGAGAATAATACCAAGCATTTCCTCCATATATAAAGAGTATCCCGGATCCGGGGGGCAGGTTCCGGTTGGTAAAATCTATCACCCGGTAATTATAGATCATCCGGGAGAGAAATTTATCTCGACTCTCTCGGCCCGTAATAACCCCTAATGGATTTATCTTCGCCGCGTTGGCCACAATCGCCTGAATATTAAACCCTATCACCAGACAGAGGATGAGCACAATTATGATCTTCAGAAATTTCGAATATCCTCCATTCAATAGGCGGGTAATCGCTATTCCGGCTAATAAAGAAGCCGGGGCCAGGACCGGGATAAGTTTCCGGACTTTGAGAGATATGATCGCCCAGATTATGAAATATACGGCCGAGTAAATTCCCAGAAAACGGAATTGATAGTTCTTCTTCCTGACAAATATTATCAGGGGCAGGAAGATGAGAAAGGCGGGGCCGATTATGCCGTCAAAACCGTCGTAGGTATATGCACCCCGGACCGTCAAACTCCAGGGAAGGATGAGGTAGTCGATCAGCTTCATTCTCATCCCCCCCATTATAATAATCTGAAAATTGGCCGCCCGGACCGCGTCCCAGCCTCTTCCTCCGAAGATCGAGTAGAGGACCGGGTAGAAGGGGTTACCGGTGAGATAGAGGTTCTTCAGGTACCAGGGAGATGCCACCGCCAGGGCGATTCCCGCCCAGATAAGAATCCGGCCGAGGAAATGCCGCCGGCCTTTGATAACAACGCACTCTCCCAGCGCCAGAACTGCCATAATCGAGAAGAGAACTAACCCCGTGTACTTACTCCCCATCGCCAGGCCAAAAAAGAGGGCGGATACTATCAGACTTCCCCCGATCCCCTGGCCAGGCCTTGTGGGAGAGGTTTTTAACCCCGATTGCCGGGCCTCGCCCGGATCGAGGTTATAAACCTCTCCCACATTTCGCCTCAAGTCCGGCGCGAGGCGACTGGAACGGTTCTCCTCGTCTCTCCAGTGGAGATAGGCGAAGAGGCCCAGAAGAATCCAGAAGGTCAAACCAAGATCGATATAGGCCCAGGAAGATATCCGGGCGACGGAGGGGATGGTATAAAAGATTAGTGCTCCCAGGACAGCGGCGGACCGGCGAAAATACCTCCGGCCAAAGAGATATATTCCAATCGCGGCCATAAACCCGAAGACAGAGTGGAGGAGATTGGGGAAGAACTCCCCTCCCCCGGCAAAACCGATGGTGAATAGTGTCCCGACTGCCGCGGGCTGATTAGCGAGGACATTCCCCGGGAGCCAGACCAGCCGATGGGCCAGGAGAGAATCCCGGGCGGGCGGAAGGTGGTAACCGATAGCGTCACCGGCATAAGGGGGGGTCAGAGAAGCTATAATATTCAACAGTAATATAGCCAGCAAGATTATGAAGCTCACCCGTTCGATTAAGGAAAGGGAACGAACTGAAGCGAGAATTGGTAATGATAGACTCTCAGAATCAGATCTTTTTCTCCTCGAGAGCAGAAACCATATCAGCGGGATGAGCAGTACCACGAATACCAGCAGGCTATACAGGGCTCCGATCAGGCTGAGAAAGAAGATCAGATAGGAGATAACTCCCAGTCCCAGACCGAACCGAAGCAAAACCTTCCCCCCCCGGGACCAGGCATTTTCAGTCCACCGGAAGAAGATCAGCTTCCCCCAGAGATTAGCCGAAAGGAGAGTGAGCAGCAGCAGGCCCAGTGAGATAATGATGTTGATCGCGTAGGCCATATATCATTTATAGGGTAATTACATGAACTGGTTATCTATTCCAGATTATACTTACATCTCCAGAATGGAATTGAATACAATCTCACAACAGGCGTAATCCTTAAAAATATTCCGGCGATTTAAGATTCTTGTTGTTAAAAAGTACACTCGTCCAGTTCCGGACTACCGACCATGGCGAAGTCTGCTTGAGTCCTTTTCCGGATAGCTCCCGGGGTCTTCCTTTATATTCATATTTCCCTCCGATCAAATTAATAGCCAGCCTACAGGTAGATGAGTTTTCCCTGTGGGAGGGGTTTCTGACCCCGATTGCCTGGCACACCCGGGATCGAAGGATGAAATCCTCTCCCACAGGGCTGCTGCTCCATGTGGGAGGGGTTTTTAACCCCGATTGCCTGGCACACCCAGGATTGAGGATGAAATCCTCTCCCACAAATTTCTCTCCGGATACTAGTCCGTGCCCTCCAGACCCTCCTCCCGGCGCTTTAGCAACTCCAGTCCCTGTTTCGCCTGATACGATTGTGGATTCAGCTTCAGAGCTTCTCTGAACTTCTCCCCGGCTTTCTCCCATTCCCCTCGTTTCATAGAGGTCAATCCCTTCCATTCATAAAAGAAAGCAGGTCTTATTATCTCGCGGTCCCTCCTGATGTCCGGGGTGGTGATATTCACTAATATTACCAGAGGGATAAGCAAAATTATCTCGCGTGCCATGACCTGCCATTTTTTAGCGCGGATATTATCGGATATTTTATTGATCGCCGCCGCGGCAAATATCAGGAGGACGGGAACCACCGGCAGTCGGAAACGGGGAATAACATACATCAGGAGAAATGAGATGAGATATGATATCAGATAGAGATAAAGCAATATCCCTCCCGAACGGGGCCGGGCAATAAAAAACCCCAGCAGAGCCAGCGGAAAGATGAGGGCAAATCCAATCAAGGGATAATGGCTGAGTGCATTGGACCGGGCCATCACTTCCGGAACATCGTGCGGTTCATATTTATTGATGGATGCCAGAAGCTTCTTCCCCAGTAATCTCAGATAGAGTGCGGGCTGTTCTTGGATAAATTTTAACCCCTCCTTAAACCAGAAGGTTGATCCTCCCTGATGGGTCAATTGGCCGCCCGTTTTTTCCTCCGCTATTTCCCGGCTGAGCAGGTGCTCCAGGTAGCTCAGTTTTTCCCCTCCCGGTCGTGCGTAATAACCGCTGATCCGATCATTTAATTCCGGGGGGGGATTAAAATCAAACCCCTTCACCCTTTCGTTATTGCCGCAGTAAAATACCCATCCCCCGCTGGCAGTAACCGGAATAAACTCTCCGGATCGAAGAAAGTTGAACCCGGCGACCGGGAGAATAACCAGGGCGGCGGGGAGCAGGAGAAGGAAGAAGAAGTGCCTTAAACGCGCTTCCGCCTTCGCTAAAGCCCAGGGAAAGAGAAGAACGAGGAAAATAGCGACATTTGGCCGGGTAATGATACTCAGCCCGATAAAAAAACCGGCCCCGATCAAGATCGGAAGAGCACACGTCTGAACTCCAGTCACACTGATATATCTCGTATGCCGTCTTCTGCTTGAAAAAAAAAAAAAACACCACCCCACACCACCCCCCCCCCACC
>CAKZYZ010000262.1 GCA_937885075.1 uncultured bacterium
GACGGCATACGAGATATATCAGTGTGACTGGAGTTCAGACGTGTGCTCTTCCGATCTGGCTCATGAGCTCCGCAATTCACTCGGCGTCCTCACCAATGCCGTCGCCTACCTCGAACTGGCCATTCCCATGGACGATCAGACGATCAAAAAGAATTTCAACCATATGAAGGAGAACGTCGCCCGGGCCAACAAAGTCATCTCCGATCTCCTCGACTTTGCCCGCGATACCAGGGCGGCAAAATCCGTCTTCTCAATCTCCGCGGTGATGGACGGAGCCCTGAAGGATCAGAAGATTCCCGGGGGGATCAAGGTAGAGAAGCGTTGTCCTGAGGGATCCTATCCGGTCTTCGCCGACCGGGATCAGGTATATCATATTATCTTTAACCTGCTGAAAAACGCCGTCGAGGCCATGACCGCCCCCGACGGGAAGTCGGAGGAGGGCAAACTCATACTCAACTGCCGGAGAGACAATGAGGGAAAGGTCATCCTCAGCATCTCCGACACCGGAATCGGTATCCCTCCGGAGGATAAGGAGAAGATATTCGAACCCTTATTTACCGGGAAAAGCTCCGGAATCGGATTGGGCCTCTCTATCTCCCAACGCTACGCTGAGTTAAACGGGGGAAGTCTTAAAGTAGATAGTGAAGCTGGAGTTGGCAGTACTTTTATTCTGACCTTACCCGGGGGGGATAACACAGGGGAAAGAACACAGATTCACACAGGGGAGAGTACACAGATTCACACAGATTAGAACACAGATAAACACAGATCGCCTTGGCAGGGGTCGCCTTAGTATAAATATCGCATGAATGCAGATCAGGAGAATGGGTTTTTATATAAGGAGTTGGGTTATAAACTTGTTGGTTTATTTTTAAAGATTCGGAATGAGTATGGGCCGGGGCATAAGGAGGTAGTCTACCAGAATTTATGGAAGAAGCTTTGATTGCCAACAATATAGCCTACAACAGAGAAGCCCGGATTAAAATATATTCTAATGATACGGGAAAGGTCGTTGGCACCTATGTGCCGGATTTTCTGATGGATGATAAAATAATTGTAGAATTAAAATCATCCCGCTATACTACAAAAACAGACGAGAAACAACTCTATCATTATCTAAGAAACAGTCCATACGAAGTGGGATATCTGGTTAATTTCTCGACACCGCAAATATACATTAAACGAATCATTTATACCAACGACAGAAAGCTGTTTTTGGAGAGGCGAAGGTGATCTGTGTAGATTTGTTTTCATATATGTGTAGATCTGTGTGATTAATTATTACCCCAGAGGAGATGTTATGAAAGCCAGCAATAACGGAGTAAACAATAAATCCCATATCCTAATCGTTGATGACAACGTCGCCTTCTGCGATACGCTGAAATCTTTCCTGGAAGCGAAGTCCTATCCGGTGACCAGGGTGTATTCTTCTTTAGAAGCGATTATCGCCTTTAAACAGGATCCCCGGAGCGTGGTGGTCCTGGATATGAAACTGGAACCCGGCATCAGCGGAGCGGATGTTTACTTTACCATAAAATCGCTCGAGCCTGAGGCCCGGGTAATCCTGATGACCGCTTACCGGCAGGAGATGGACCCTATCATTGAAGATGCTCTCCGCCGGGGCGCCCGGGCCTGTCTTAATAAACCGTTTGACCCCGATGAACTGATCCGGGTGATAGAGGAGATCGGGGATGAAGGGTAATCGGTGATCAGTGATCGGTAAGCGGAGAATAAAATGAATAAAATAACTGAAAGAAAAAATAAGTCCGCTGGGAAACCGGATGATCTAAAAATAATGGATGAGGAACTACTTGATAGAGATAAGATATTCCGCGAACTGATGGAATATATTCCGGGGGTCTCCATCCAGGGATACCTGTGCGACGGTACGGTGATTTTCTGGAATAAGGCCAGTGAGGAGGTCTATGGCTACACCACCCGGGAGGCGCTGGGGAAAAAGCTGGAGGATTTAATTATCCCGCCTGATTTAAAGCCTCTCTTCAGGAAGGCCCTGGAGGAAGGGAAGAAAGCCGGAAGATCCGGTGAGTTTTTACCCCCCGGGGAACTGATGCTGCTCCATAAGGACGGGCACCCGGTTCCGGTCTACTCCATTCACACAGCCGTCTGTGTTAAGGAAGGTGAGCCCCTCCTCTTCTGCATCGATGTGGACCTCTCGGAGCGGAAAAAGTCCGAAGAGATCATAACCCGCCTGAACCGGTGCTTTCTCTCCCTGGGAGCTGACTCCAGAAAAAATATCCAACTCCTGGTCGAGGCGGCCGGAGAGATCCTGGGCGGATCCTGCCTGCTCTACAACCGGTATGAGAAAGAGCGGGCGCTGCTCTGTACCTGGGGGATCTGGCAGGAACCGGAAGGATACAAAGCCGAAGACAAGCCGGAAGGCCATATCTGCTACGACGTGATCAGGGGGAAGGGAGAGGATCCGGTCATCATTGAAGACCTCACCGGAACCAGGTATGAGAAGACCGATCCCAATGTAATAAAGTACGGATTGAAATCTTATCTCGGCTCCCCGGTCCGCTTGAAGGGGAGCGTGGTGGGATCATTCTGCCTCTGCGATGTCAAACCGCGGAAGTTCACCGGGGAGGAGATCAAAGTGATCGGGATGCTGGCCCGGGCGGTAGCGATCGAGGAGGAACGCCTCTGGATCCATCAGGCGATCGAGCGGGCCAAAAAGGCTTGGGAGCTGACCTTTGATACTATCCCGGACCTGATAATGCTGGTAGATAATCAATACCGGATCACCCGGGCCAACCGGGCCACGGCCGATAAGCTGGGAATTCCCATTACTGAAATTGCCGGTCAGGTCTGTTATCGAGTTGTCCATCAGATGGATAAACCACCTGACTTCTGCCCGCTGGCGGAATTGCGGAAAGACGGCCGGGAGCATTCGACCAAGGCCTACCTGGACCTTCTGGAAGGGGATTATATGATCACCACCACTCCCATCCCCGACCGGGAAGGCAATTCAATCGGAGCAGTCCACGTCGCCCATGATATTACCGGGCTGAAGAAGATAGAGAAGGAACTGAGGGAGAGTGAAGAGCGGATGGAACTGGCAATATCCGGAGCCAAGCTCGGACTCTGGGACCAGGATCTGGAGACCGGGGAAATCATCCGTAACCGGCAATGGTTTAAGATGCTCGGTTACACCATGGAAGGGATCGATCCGGATCATATGGCCTGGCAGGATCTGCTCCATCCCGACGATTTTATTTCCACCCTGAAAAAATTAAATGATCATCTCGCGGGTAAGACTACCTTCTTTGAAGCGGAGTACCGGATGCGGACCAAAACCGGAGGCTGGAAGTGGATTCAATCGGCGGGAAAGGTCTCGCAATGGGATGACGCCGGCAAGCCTCTGCGCATGCTCGGAACCCAACGGGATATTACCGAGCGCAAGCAGGCTGATGAAGAACTGGAGAAGTATCGGAATAATCTGGAAGAACTGGTCAAAGACAGAACCGCTGAGTTGCAGTCCCTGGTTAACGCGATGGCGGGTCGGGAGGCGCGGATGTCCGACTTGAAGGATGTGATCAAGCTGCTGCGCGAGCAGATCAAGGAGGCCGGGATGGAACCGGTGGCTGATGATCCGTTGTTGGGGGAAAAGAAAGTTGACGGTTGACGGTTGTCGGTGTGAAAAACAAGTAAGCGGTAAGCGGTGAGCGGTGAGCAGGGACCTAAGCGGTAAGCGGTAAGCAGTTGCCATTGCCAACAATGACAATGACAAAGGCAAAAGGGAAAAAGTGAATATCTAAGAAAAAGGAAGCTAACGCTGGGAGATTTTATAGCGCTACAAATTCATCAACGGTCAATCCAGTTTGTTGAATGATAGCACGCAATGTACCTTTGGGAATATCTTTCCCGGGGTGGTTGGGAAGAGTAGTCCGCCTGCGACTGTTCGGATTATACCAGATTTCATGACTTCCTTTGGCATGGAGATCAAAGACAAAACCAGCTTTACGCAATTTTCGGATGACTTGAACGGGTTTTAAGGTTGGTAGCTGGCTCATATTTCTAACGGAACGGGGATTTTCGTATTAAATTTTTCAACTTTCACTGGGGAGAAAATTAAGGATTCAGGAATAAAATCATTATGCTCGATTTGAGATTCAATAATTTTGCGGGCTACATCTTCGGCTATTTCGATAGTTTCAGCAATAGTGCGCCCCTGGGCTATAAGCCCCTGGAGGTCTGAGCTTGTGGCTAAATATCCACCTTCTTCCAATGGTTCAATAGAGATAGGGATTAAATGTTCTGTCATTGTAATCACCTCTTAAATTAAAATGTTTGGTTTACAATAAATATCTTCAAAATAAATATAACACCTGATCGGCTGAAATTAAATAAAATTATTTAGATGATGGTTTTATCTAAAATACTTCTCTCCATATTAATCTGCCTATTCCTAGCCGGCACCGCCCATGGAGCAGAAGAAGACCGCCTCTACCGGATCGGGGTCCTGGCCAAGCGGGGGAAGGAACAATGTCTCGAAAAGTGGTCCCCCACCGCCCAATACCTGACCGATACTGTCGAAGGCGCTTCTTTCACCATTACCCCGCTTGATTTTCAGTCCGTTCTCCCGGCAGTTGAAACAGAAGCGATCGATTTTCTGCTGGCCAATCCCGCTTACTATGTCCGAGCGGAGATTGAATATGGAGCGGAAAGTATAGCAACCCTGGAAAATATCTGCCTCGACCATACCTGCGCCATATTCGGCGGCAACATCTTCACCCTCTCAAACCGCGATGATATCAACAGCCTGGACGATCTGAGGGGTAAACGCGTGGCGGCCCCCTCGGAAAATTCATTTGGCGCATGGATATTGGTTTGTCAGGAACTGATGCGGAGGGGAATCGACCCCTATTCAGACTTTTCAGCCCTGACCTTTGTGGGATCGCACGACTCGGTCGTTTACGCAGTAAAAGACGGCATCGTTGACGCCGGTATGGTCAGGACCAATACCATTTCAAGTATGGAGGTTGAGGGAAAGATCACACCCGGTGATTTCCGGAACATCCACCAATATAAAGGTATTGATCAGAAGATTTACGCGAATTTCACCTTCGCCCACAGCACCCGCCTCTCTCCGGAGTGGCCCCTAGCCCGGCTTAAGCAGACGCCCCGGGAGGTTGCCGAGAAGGCGGTTGTTGCTCTGCTACTGATCAACCCGGACAGTCCAGCCGCGGTCGCGGGCCTGTATGCCGGCTGGACCGTCCCCGCCAATTACCAGATGATGCGGGATTGCCTGCAAGACCTCCGGGTCGACCCCTACCAGGATTATGATCGGATCACCTTATGGAATGTTATCTTGAAGTACTGGTACTGGATAGCCCTAATAATGCTGCTCCTGGCCTTTCTGGCGGGGATAGTAATCTATCTTCGGCGCGGAAAAAGTATTTTACAGACCGAGATTAGCACCCGGAATAAGACCGCAGCGGACCTTCAGTTTGAACGGACCCAGTTTCTCTCCCTCTTCGACAGTATCGAAGAGATTATCTATGTTAGCGATCCCCGGACCTATGAGATTATATTCACGAATAAATATTTTCAGAAGCTTTTAGGCAAGAACTCATTGGGAGAGATATGTTACCGCGAGTTTCAGAACCTGGACCGCCCCTGTGAATTCTGCACCAATGATATCATCCTGAAAAATATTGGAGAGCCCTACCGCTGGGAATACTACAACCCTGTGCTAAAAAAACACTTGCTGATAACCGACCGGATCATTCGGTGGCCGGACGGCCGCGATCTCCGGTTCGAATTGGCGATAGATATTACCGAACAGAAGCGGGCGGAGGAGAAGCTGAAAGAAGACGGGGAGCAGCAGGAAGAGCTCATTAAAAAAAAGACCTCGGAACTGCGGAAGACGGTTGATCTGATGGCGGGACGAGAGATGAGAATGATGGGATTGAAGAAGGCGATCAGGCTCTTGCGGGCCCAGATTGAGGAGATGGGGATGGTGCCGGTGGCCGATGATCCGATTAAGGGAGAAAGTAATCGGTAATCGGGGAAAGGACAGTAATCAGTGATCTATCGCGAATTGATATACAATGTAATGCTGCTCCTCTCTCTCAGCTTCCTCTACGGATTATTGATCCGCAAGTGGAGCAGCGAAGAGGTATCCGTCCGGATCCTGAAGGGCGGCCTCTTCGGCGCTATCGCTATCGCCGGGATGATGCTCCCTAGATCGGAAGAGCACACGTCTGAACTCCAGTCACACTGATATATCTCGTATGCCGTCTTCTGCTTGAAAAAAAAAAACATAA
>CAKZYZ010000263.1 GCA_937885075.1 uncultured bacterium
CCTCCCACATTGAAATCCGATTCCCCGTCAAAAACAAGCGTATTCTTTACCGCCAGGGTGATACCGGCATCAGTACCGAGGAGCATATCATTGCTACCCGTGTGGTGAAAGTTCTCGCAATAAAAGTCCATGTTGCCGGTGTAATGGTAATTCTGGTCCCCCCCGCTTTCAAAGTTATTGAACCGGTACTGGGTGCCGTTAAAATACAGTTCTTTATAGGTGCCATGAAAGTTATGATTGTCGTCGATATAGTAATCGTCGTACCAGGCCTGTCCCTCACTGGCCGGAACCAGCACTCCCTTGTCCATCACCATGATGGTGGGGTCATCTCTCTGGGTATAAGAAATTGCTCCGGTCCCTCCCCCCCGTTCGGCGGCAAAACCCCCGTGGGCGATAAAGTAGTCATAATCATCGGTATCAGTATCACCGTCTTGATCCTTATCCCACTTTATCTCAACCACCGGAAAGGCGGCATAGCCCTCATCGTACGGCCAGCACGGGGTGCCCGAGTTATAAGTTCCTTCCGGCGGCCATTGGGATGGTTTCCAGCCCTGAAGCTGAGAGGTATTGCGGGGCCCCTCGAAGACCCGTTCATCTCCCGGTTCTCCGGTTAAGCCCACCGGAAGCTTTGTCCCGACCGCGCAGGACCAGCCACCCTCCAGATGAGTGAAATCCCCTCCGGCCACCTCGTCCACGATTGCCTGGGGAACATTGACATATCCGCTGACCGTAACCGAACCATCCAGAATGATCTGTTCATTGCTGCCGCAGTGCCCCGGTCCCATCTGGCTGATATCGCTGGGGGGGTTCGGGTAAACCTCCGGATCATAAGAGTAGCATCCGCCCGATCCGGAAAAATCAAATTTGGCCTTCCCGAAGATCCCGGCCCCCGGGGGGACATAACCGCCCCGGTATCCGATCCCCGAGGTGGGCAGGGTTACCTGTTCCGTGACTTCCCGGGCCGCGTCCGCGAATTGGCTGGTAAAGCTCAGGAGTAGAATGGATGATCCCACGGCACAGATGCCGATTAAAGATTGCATTTTTACCTCCATGGAAAATGATTGCTTATTCAATGATTGCGTATATATAATATAAAGTAAGATTATTGATCTGTCAAGTAGTTAGTTGCATTTTTAAGTTATATTTTCTTGGGCAATTAATTTACATCAGCTGATGCGGTGAAATTTATAAATTCAGAAGGAGATAAAGGCCAGTACATGCTTAGATCAAATGTCCCATCTCCCATTACCTCACCTACGAATAGTTCAGTATCGGGTGCCCAGGCAGGGGCAACTGCCTCTTGATCGTGGATATATTTCTTGGCGATTTCCAATGCTCCTTCATTTATGTAAAAAGCCTTGACTGAACTATATGATCCCCCCGTTGCCTCCATCTCGGTGGAGATAATGCTGACAAAGGTGTAACCGACGATTCCGAGGATGATCATAACCGCTATCAATGCCACCAGCACCAGGCCAGACTCCCGATAAGAACATATTGTATCCGATTTTTTCATTATTATCCGTCTGTCTGTCGAGGCCAGGTTGCGGTCCTGATGGGGTACTGATTATCCCCCGCCTCTACGCAGAAATAGATGGTAACTACATCGTTGCTATCCATGCTGGCAGAGAAAGAATCCTCTATCACATTATCCGCTAAGGTAAAATTACCTGCTCCGGTCTGTCGTTCAATCGTAGTTGCCCCCACGGGCTGCACAAAAGTAATGGACAAATTGGAATCCAGAGGGGTCACATGGCCGGTTTTCTTGGTGATCTGGATAGAGCCCGTGCTAATTACTATATCCCCGGGCGCGGACTCGCGAATCTCACGGACCATCTTCTCCATCGCGATCTTACTTTCCTGCTGGGCTATCAGGTATTCGCGGGCGGCAGTGGTATAAATCGAAACCGATCCCAGGATAGCCTGGAATGCGAATCCGGCCAGAACGGCCATGAGAACTATGACCAGAACCATCTCAATCAGGGAATATCCCCCGGCAGAATCCAAATTATGTTTCCATGCTTTCATTGCGGATCCTAATACCATTTTGTCTTAACTGTTACCAGTTCCAGGGAAGGATTGGTGTCCATATTGGGATCGCTATAGGTTACCGTAAGTGTAATCAGTTTGACCCCGGCGGTTACTTCCCCGAATGACGCGGTATTATCTATGGTACAGACACTGCTATAGCCGGGAAATCCGTCTATCACGGTACTTGTCCAATCCGTAATTGTGTCGTAATTCAGGCAGATTATCTTCTTCTCCATCTCTTCCTGAGCCAGGAATGAGAGGGTGTTAAGAATCACCGGTAGTTCAAGTTTACGACTCCCCTCCACAAAGGGAAGGATTAAGGCGGGCAGGATAATAGCCGCCACCACGATCATGACCGCGATCTCGATCAGAGAAAATCCGCGGGATTTCCCGCGCCCAGTATATAAAATTTTCTGTAAGCGCATCTTCAACTTATCGTCGCCTTGCCGGTCAGGGATGATATTGTTATATATTTGCTGTCTGCTCCGCTGTTAATACTGAATGTGCCTGTGCCGGTGGTGGGTTCCCCGAAAGAGTTGAATGTAATTATGTATGACCCGGCGGTAGCTCCCCCCGGAAGTGTTTTGGTTATTCCATCGGCGGTATAAGTGCTGTCGCCGTTAAAAGTGATTGTCTTGGAAGCGCTCTCAAACATAGCGGCAGCCTGAGTGGCTCGGATATCGGTAACCGCCATCTCCGCGGCCAGGAGCGCGGAGAACTGCGTGGTGGATAGTATTCTAGGGATAATAGCGACCGCAAGAATCCCGATGACCATTACCACGATCAGGGCCTCTATCAGGGTAAACCCGGCATTTTTTGACATTGTATGAGCGTTCATAGTTTTTCGCTTCCTGCATTGGAATTTCAATAATCTTAATTTTACGAAGTAAAATTAAGATTCGATAAAAGTAATACCAGAATTACTAAAATAACTATTGGCGCTGACCTGACATAATTATGTCGGTCTTGGTTCAAAACTAAGTTAGCGCCACAACCGCTAACTTACTGCTTCGGAATTTCAATAATCTGAGTTTTTTGAAGGAAAAATCAGATTATTTCAACTGAACCTACCAGAAAAATATCGCAATAGTTTCTGATGCAGACGCAACAGAATTATATCGGTCTTGGTTCAAAACTAAATTAGCGCGAAGCGCTAATTTATAACTATATCATTATAAACTTAAACCATAAAATGTTGTTTGTCAAGGGATTTAACCAGATTTTTGCTTTATTTCGCCCCGTCCACCTTGACATATCTTTGAATAGAGTTATATTTTAAGGGAAGGGATAAGTTATATGAAACTAGCGGGATTATTTAAACTCATAATAATTGTCTGCGGGGGGGTATTCATCCTCCCGGTTGCCTACCTGTCGGCGTTTCAGGACAATCAAGCCGCGTCTCTCGTTATCGGTCAGCCTGATATGTTCAGTAACAGCCCCAACCGGGGGCTATCTCTTCCGGATTCGAATACTCTCTGGTGGCCGGGCGGTCTTCAGGTTAACGGCGGCAAGCTCCTGGTTGCCGATTATCTCAATAACCGGGTCTTGATCTACAATCCGGTACCATCATGGAATAACGCCACCGCGCAGGTGGTGATCGGGCAGATTGATATGGTCAGTAATGGGCCCAACCAGGACCCATCCGGGGTTGACCCCGATGTCCCGTATGCCAATACCCTTCATAAGCCGGATGATGTTCAGGTTTCCGGAGGGCAGCTCCTGATCGCGGATGTGGAGAATAATCGTTCTCTTATCTTTGATTCTGTCCCGACCTTTAATGACGCTACCGCTCAGGTAGTAATCGGTCAGCCGGGTTTGGAGAGTTATAAGTTCCCTAATCAGCTTGCCGCGGGGGTACCATCCGATAGTAATACCTTGAAAAACCCTCGCCGGATCTGTATCTCCGGAGGACAGGTTTTTCTCTCCGATCGGGATAATAACCGGGTTCTGATCTACGACAGTATCCCCAGCTTTAACAACGCCACCGCCTCAGTCGTGGTCGGGCAGTCTGACTTTATCAGTTCCAGTCCCAATCAGGGGGCGATCTGTACTGCCAATACTTTAAATGAACCAACCGGAGTCTTCGTTAACGGCAGTAAGCTCTTTATCACCGATACCGGTAACCACCGCATTTTGATCTATAATCAGATCCCCACCTCTAATAATACCGCCGCTGATGTCGCGCTGGGCCAGTATGATTTTTTCAGTACTGACCCCAATCAAGGGTATTCCACTCCATATGCCAATACACTGTACAAGCCCTTCGGAAGTGTTCTGTCGGATGGAACCCGTCTCTTTGTCACCGATAATGATAATCACCGGATATTGATCTTTAACAGCATCCCCACAGATATGTCGGGGGCTGCTTACAGCGCGGATGTTGTCCTGGGGCAGCCGGATATGTTCTCTATGAAGATCAATCAGAAGGATTCCGATCCGCCGCCTGATCCGCCTTCTCTGCCCACGGCCCAGACCATGTACTGGCCCGACGGTCTCTATCTGGATGGACATGCTCTTTATGTTGCCGACACGCATAACAACCGGATTCTGGTCTTTGAGGAGCCGACCCAGACTCCGACACCGGTTGGATATAAGACCCCGACTCCATCGCCCAGCGTGACACCCACTCCGACCATAACCCCGACACTGACACCGACAGTTACCCCGTCGTTAACGCCCACTCCAACTCCAGTTAATTATAAGACTCCCTCTCCATCCCCCTCGGCGACATATACCCCTACTCCCAGTAGAACCCCGACACCAACCTTGACTCCTACACCAATTTATTGCAATCCGGCTCTGAAGATTGATGATGTTACGGATCTCCAGTTGCCCCATCCAAGATCATCTCTCGCCACCGGCTGGAAGTGGAATATTACCCGGGCGGAACTGCCGGAGAACGGGGTCTACGGGTATCTCTATGACAGTGCGGGTACATTCGTTGACCAGAGTGATTACCCCATTCAGCCAGTTGCTGTTCGATTTACCAGCGAGAGTGAGCCGATCAGTATTCTGGAAGGTGATTACATTACTATCCATTATGATGGAGGAGCCGTCGTAAATGTCTATCCGCCGCCATTGAGCGGAGATGTGGATACTTATTATTACATCGGATCGGATGGGAGCACCTATACCGACCGCTGGCTCTATGATCTGGCTAAGGCGGCAACAACACCGATACCAACTGCTACACCTACACCATCGGTAACTCCGACACCATCTACTACACCGACCATAACTGTAACCCCAACCGTCACCCCTTCGATAACCCCCACTCCTACCCCATCACTGAAACCAACCGCTACTCCCACGGCCACCGCGACTATCCCGCCCAGCCCGTCTCCCTCACCTACATCTGCCCATCGCGTCTGGGGTGATTATAACGGGGACGGAACCTCGGATGTGGCGATCTATCGTCCCGCGGCCGGGCTCTGGGCGGTTCGGGGGGTAACCCGGGTTTACTTCGGAGGGGGGTTGGACGAACCGGTCCCTCGTGACTATAACGGCGACGCGACTACCGATATCGGGATATTACGCCCATCCTCCGGTCTCTGGGCGATCCGGTCGATAACCCGGGTATATTTTGGCGGCGGGAGTGATGAGCCGGTCCCGGCGGATTTTGACGGCGACGGAAGTTGCGATATAGCTATCTTCCGGCTTACTTCCGGTCTCTGGGCGGTCCGGGGGGTAACCCGGGTATATTTTGGGGGTGGATCCGATCGGCCGCTCCCGGCCGATTATGGTGGGAGCGGGAGATCGGCGATCGCCCTCTTTCGGCCTGCCTCCGGCCTCTGGGCTGTCCGGGATCTGAGCCGCTTTTATTTCGGCAGCGGATCAGATCAGCCGCTCTTAGGTGATTTCAATGGAGATGGCGCCCAGGATCCGGGGATCTTCCGATCCTCTGCCGGCCTCTGGGCCATCCGGGGGATCACCCGGACTTACTTCGGCAGCGGCACCGACACCCCGGTCCCGGCCGATTTCAACGGTACCGGCACCGACGGTATCGCCATCTTCCGCTCAACTGCCGGCCTCTGGGCCCTCCGCGGAGTAAGCCGTATCTACTTCGGCGGTTCCACCGATATCCCGGTGGTGAGGTAGGGAGTGGGGAGGGACGGCGGTGAAGGAAGCGAAATGTCCAATGTCCAATTTTCAATGACCAATCTCCAAATGCAGGACAATTATAGACAGGACGATTAAAAAGCAAAAAAAAATTTAGGCAGGACTATTGCAGTCAGGACTATTAACAGCAAAAAGAGATAAAGGCCGAGGCGAGGATAATAGTCCTGACGGCAATGGTCCTGTCATAAAAAGGGGGTGAGGTAGGGGGCAATAGTCCTGCCTGTAATGGTCCTGCCATAAAAGGGGGAGAGGTAGGGGGAAGAAGAAGTTTTAACAAGTAGAAAGTGACAACTTTAAATCAGGATGTGACAGAATTTGGAAATTGGATATTGGAAGTTGGCCATTGGAAATTAGTTTTGGGAGCCCGGGGAATAGCAGGGAAGAGAAAGGAGTAGCACGGAAAAGCAGGGATGGGCCGTGGCCCGGTACCTATCGGCCCATCTGATATCCTGATCCCCTGATCTTCTGTCCCGGGCAGTGGGGACAAATGGAATATCCAATGACCAACTGCCAACTTCCAAGTAGCTATTGGCCCATCCGCAATACCGCCCTCGGCTCCACCGCGCCCCACCAGTGTATCAGTCTATCCTCAAGAAATCACAAAAATTTGTTTGTAACTACCAGAAAAGACTGGTATAGATACATATTATAGAAACACAATTTGTGTACAGATCTCGCTCGTACGAGCGAGATCTGTACACAAATTAGTTTTTGCTATCTTAATATTTCGATTTAACTATTGTCGGATTCACTACTTGATTTTAAGTGCGATGCCATCATTGAAGGATGAAATTCTAATCTCCCTGGAAGAGGGACTCTTGACCCATATTTCAGATCCTATGCGTCAATTTGAAATAGTAACTCCCCACAAACGCGGGGCTTATTATAATGCCATCCGGCGATTGACAGAGGAAGGGCATATCGAGAAATTGAAGCCGGAGGAGGAGAAGAAGATCTATATCCGGCTGACCGAACAGGGGAAGATCTTTATAAAGAAACATCGGGAATCTCTTCGATGGATCCCTCATGTCTGGGACAAAAAATGGAGGCTGGTCGTATTTGATATCCCAGAAGATAAACGAATTCCCAGAGACCATCTCCGGCGTTACCTGAAGATGCTGGGTTTTGGAAAGGTCCAGAGGAGTATTTGGATCTCTCCGTATAATTTTATCAAGATAATCAGGAAATATACCGATGAGTTGAAGTTATCCAAATATGTATTTCAGATAGCCGCCGATGAGTTCCAGGGATTTTCGGAAGCCGTCTTAGTCCAGACATTCTGGAAGATTAATGATCTTCACAATAAATATCTGGCCTTGATTGAAAGATATACGGAGAAGCAGAAGGAATTGATTGAGCAGCTGAAGGGAAATCCCCGCCAGAGAAATTTATCGAGACAGGTACTAAAAGAGCATCTCATCTGGGATTACCAGTCAATTCTTGCCCGGGACCCCCATCTCCCCGCCAACTTACTTCCCGATGATTGGGGAGGGGAGAAGGCCAGGAAATTTATAGAGAATTTTCATAATCCCGACTTTAAAAAAAGGAATTATCGAAGCTCCATAAGAACAAAATAGTATACAACTCTTGCTCGTACGAGCAAGAGTTGTATACAAATGTATATCTAACGCGAATGTTTATGATTCTGTGACTTGGGGAAAACCGGGAACCGGGTTGTTAAAGATCGAGTAATTACTATGAGACTCCAACGGATAAACAAATTATTATTATTTATACTTGTATCTCTTCTTGGGGTATTAATCCTATCGCCCGGTGCTTTTTCGGGGGATAGTCCGGAAGAACTTTATCGGGGGGGATACCTTCAGATTAAGCAGGCGGATAAGAGTTTTTATGAGAAGGATTATGAAGAAGCCCTGGCAAAATATGAGAGCGCGGAGATAGCGCTGGGGGGGATTAAAACGGAGTACCCTGAATGGTCGCCGGAATTAATTGAAGTACGACTGAATAAATGCCGGGAACGCCTTGATGAGACCAGGAATCTTATATCGGAAAATAAATCCTGGGAACACCCTCTCAAAATCCACTTTATCGATGTGGGGCAGGGGGACTCTACCCTGATTCAGACTCCGGACGGGACGACCATCCTGATCGACGGCGGGAAGATCTGGTGCTATACATTTCTCGGTGATTACCTTCGCCGGGCCGGAGTAGAGAAGATAGATTATCTGATGGTTTCTCATCCTCACGGAGATCATTATGGCGGTCTGATCAAGATATTGAAGTCCTTTAAGGTTGATACGATTCTTGTTTCCGGGCAGAAAGATACTACCGACCATTATCAAAGATATATGGAGACGGTAAAGAGTCTAAAAGAGGTTAAATACAAAATGGCCCGCGCCGGGGATAAGTATTCATTCGGGGATGTTGAACTCCTGATTATGCATCCCTCCTCAAAACTTCCGGACTCGATCAATGACTGTTCGATAATTGCTAAATTGACCTATGGTGACGAGAGTTTTCTCTTCACCGGTGATGCCGAGGAAGACGCGGAACTGGAGGCGATCGGCCGGGGGTATAATATGAAGAGTACGGTATTGAAGGTTGCTCATCATGGTTCCCGGACCTCGACCGACCAGTATTTTCTCTCCCGGGTCTCCCCGGAAGAAGCGGTAATTTTCGTGGGAGCGAATAACGCGTATGGTCATCCCACCCCCCAGGTCCTCCGCCGTTTGAAGAGAGGGGGGATCAAGACCTATCGGACCGATCTCGATGGAACTATTCTCTATATCAGCAACGGGAAGGAGCACCGGGTGGAATTACCCGGGAAGGCGGTCTACCCTGAATATGATATCTCTCCGGAGAATCAAGGCAAGGCTATCGCCAATCGAGAGACACTCATCTACTATAAGCCGAGAGAGGAACTTGCCCGACGGGTTCCCCCGGATGATCGTATTTATTTCGAGACCGGCGCAGCCGCTGAAATTGCCGGTTATCGGAGGTTCTGGTATTGAGATTGGCGGGGAAGTATAGAAAAGGTAAGCAGTAAGCGGTGAGCGGTGAGCGGTGAGCGGTGGACAGACCAACTTTCAACTTCCAACTGCCAAAAAGCAAAAAGAAATTTAGACAGGACGATTAGATCGGAAGAGCGTCGTGTAGGGAAAGAGTGTAGATCTCGGTGGTAGCCGTATCATTAAAAAAAAAAAACAAAAAAATAA
>CAKZYZ010000264.1 GCA_937885075.1 uncultured bacterium
TTGAAGAAACAAAGGAAAATTCCATAGTTTTCTTTGTTTTTCTTCGTGTTCTTCGTGACCTTCGTGGTGAATATTTAGTTTTTTTAGCACAGAATGTTAAAAATACCTTTTCGAGTACGGCCTAGCTATGGACTCGCGCTCCGGTGGGATAAACCCACCGGGGGCGTTTCCCCTTTATGGCCTATTGCCCTATGCTATCTTCAATATTCAGTTTTTATCTGTGACGCTGGCCCTTCAGCGCTATCCGCTCTGCTAATGCGTCGTTCGACGTTCGAAGTTGAACGTTCGGTGTTCGAAGTTCATCCTTTCCTGTTACTGCTCACTGTTCACTGCTTACTGTCTTACAATCCGCAATTCTCTTTCCCACCGCCTCCTCCAGTTTCGCCAGGTTCTTCCTGGTGCCGGCAACCACCTCTGAATAGGCGAGCCTGATCTCCAGCAGTCTTCTTTCACTCTCCAGGAGATTAAGGAAATCCTCCCGGCCGGTCTCATAATCGGCCCGGGCGGCCTCAAAAGCCTGCCCGGACTGGGGGAGGAGACTGTTTTCATATAACCGGACCTGTTCCCGCGCGGTCGTGAATTTGAAATACCAGTCCTTGACTTCGAATTCGATGGCGGTCTGCTCCCGGTGATAGTCATCTTCCGCGCTCAGGATCCGGGCGCCGGCTTCATTTACTTCCGCCTTCCGGTTCCAGAACCAGATCGGGAGATTGATGCCGGCAGTCACCAACCAGGCATCCTTGCCGTCATCTGGGCTGCTCGTCTCCCCGCTTCCGATCTGGAAATACTGGGCCCCCAGGATCAGGTCGGGTATATACCCGCGTTTGGCCAGGGTCAACCCCGAGCGCGCCCGCTGAGTCAGATGCTCTCTGGCCCTGAGACGGGGGCTGCTCTCCCCGGCGGCTTCAAGGAGCTCTTTCAGGGATAGATCAAGCGGACCGGCGGCGTTCACTATCTCCGGCTCAATCCGGGCAGCGACCGGGCGGTCCAGAAGTCGGTTGATCAGAGCGGACAGAGTTTCCCTCCGCTGCTTATATAGCAGCCGGCGCTCTTCCAGGCGGGAGCGGGCCAACTGCGCTTTAAGTACATCCTGGAGAGAAGACTTGCCCGTCGCGTACTTCGACCGCGCGATCTCCTCCAGGTTCCGCAGCACCTCCTCTTCTTCGACGGTAATACCCAGAGCCTGATCCACCCACCAGAGATCATAGTAAGCCAGCCTTAATCCGGTTAAAACTCTCCAGGTAACCGCCGAGGACAAAGCCCGGGCCGAGGCTGCTCCCTTCTCCGCCATCTCGCCCATAAGCGACAACTGCCCTCCCAGGGGAACTTTCTGGCTGAGCTTGAAGAGCTGCTCCTGGGGACCATTCCTGGTCTGAATACTCTCCCCGAAGTAGCCATAGGTAAATATGGGATCGGCGAGTCCCGAGACGGCGCCGCTCCGGTACTTTTCGGCGTCGGCCAGTTCCTCCGCCGACCGGATCTCCGGATTCTTCTCCAGCAGTTCCTTTTCCAGTTCTTTGAGTCCGACGGGGTCTTCTTCTGATATTGCCGAAACGGGCATAATCACCGGAAAGACTATCGCCGCACAATATAACGCTCTCCAAATTATTCGTGTTGTTCGCATATGTTTTTCCAGATAATAATTTCCGAAGGAAATATTTATAATTTGTGGAGCCTCTTCACCACATCCATGATCTCCGCGATCTTCTCCCGTTTATCTTTCTCCGACTTCCCCCGAAACGCGTCGGTCACACAATGCTCCAGATGCCGGGCGAAGATTTTCTCCGCCACCCGGTAGAGCGCGTTGATCGCCGCGTGGAGTTGGATGACGATATCCACGCAGTACTTCTTCTCCTCGATCATCTTCTGCACCCCCCGGACCTGCCCCTCGATCCGGCGCAGCGCGATCAATTCTTTTTCATGGGTGGTATGTGGAACCTTGGCCATAACTCACCTCCATAGTTTAAATTAAACCTTTATTGATTTTGTCAGGACCAATATACTATACCCCCCTATGGTATGTAAAGCTAAAAAAATAAAAAAAATTAATTTCCCCCTTGACGGCGCAACATAGTAATGATATTTATATGTTGTATATAATTATAATATATAGGTACGGACTCGGCTCCGCAACTATGGGAGGAGCTTCCCGCCGCGATTATCGTGGCGGGAAGCCCCTCCCGCAGACACTTTATTGTTCCGATAGATATCGAAGCAATTTCGAAGCAGCCCCGATAATCATCGGACTGCCCCGAAAAAGTCGGAATGCAAGCATAAGCAAAACTTAGCCCTCACTTTGTTTGGGTTAATAGGTTGCGGTTGCGGGGCAAAGCCGCACGCAATCCTCCCCCATTCAATGATTCAAGTCCCGTCATCAGGTTGGAAAGATCATCCCCTGGAAGAAGAATATTATAGCGGAAGCTGAGCGCGGTGATCACCCCGGGGGGGCAGGAAAGAGGGAAAAAAGGGAGGTAAATTACGATAGGTTATTAGCTTATTTTATAGGCGAACCCATCCCAATAATTGAGGAAAGTTAATGGGAATATTTGTCCGGGTCTGCCGGGGTTAACTCTTTATAACTTTCGGTTAAACGGCGGTGTGGTGTCCCCCCACAGGACTGCCCGCATGAAATTGATCTATGAATTTCCTGCCAGCATACACAGTGCCATAACAGAGAGGAGATGTGAAATGGAATCCATTCTGGAAGAAATCTTTCAGGGAATCATTGAAGGCGATGAACCAACTACAGTGAAAAAAGTACAGGCAGCTATCGAGGAAGGTCTTGATCCCAATGCGATACTCAATCAGGGCATGGTTGCCGCCATGGAAGAGATAGGCAAATTATTCGAGGCAGGAGATTTTTTTGTCCCCGAAATGCTGGTCGCGTCAAGAGCCATGCAGGCCGGGATGGCAAAATTAAAACCCCTGCTGGTTGAAAGCGACTTCAAAGCGGCCGGCAAGGTAGTGGCCGGAACGGTACAGGGGGACCTGCACGATATCGGCATACACCTGGTTTGCATGATGCTGGAAGGTGCCGCGTTTGAAATCATCAACCTGGGATCCGATGTGGGACCGAAAGAATTCGTGGAAACGGTGCGCGAGACCGGCGCTGATATTGTTGCCATGTCAGCCTTGCTAACCACCACGATGCCGAATATGAAGCTTACGATTGATGCCTTAACTGAAGCCGGGTTGCGTGACAGTGTGAAGGTGATGGTGGGCGGCGCCCCCTTGACCGATAAATATGCCCGGGAGATCGGCGCGGATGGATACGCGCCGGATGCCAGCCGCACCGTGGCGCTGGCAAAATCCCTGGTTGCCTGAATAGTGACCCTATTTAGACCTCAATCGCGAAATCTTATTACTACCTAAGACCACAACAAAACATAAATGGCTAATATTATCCAATTGGAGGAACCTCATGAATAGCAGGGCAAAGCAATACAATTCTCTTGCTTATTCGACTGTACAGGAGATGTCATTCGGTATCGCCCGGGAACCTGTAACCACTTCTCTGGGCGTTAAGATCGGCGGCGGGGCGGTCCTGCCCGAAGTAAACTTCACCTTACCCACGATGTCAATCAACGATAGTACGATTGATGAAATCTGTTCAATCTATGCCTTAATCGTGGAAAAGATACTGGAGCGCGCGGTTGACCTGCACCAGGAGTCACTGGTGCTGGAATTCGAGCAGCTCTACGAAATGACGCTGAAGCCGGATTGGGGCGCGCGGATCACGGCCGATATGCGCCAGGTGATGGAGCGTTTCCATAAACAACATGGGCTGAAATCCGCGCTCCGCGTGACCATCGCCGATATCCGCGAGAAGGACAGCCCGCCCTTGATGCGGAGCGGCGAACCGATCAAGACCATGCTGGCGGCATTTGACCTATGCGCCGGGGCCGGAGCGGACATCCTGGCCATTGAAAGCACGGGCGGCAAAGAGATCACCGACCGGGCCCTGCTGGAGGGCGATATCGATGGTCTGATCTACGGAATGGGTGTACTGGCGCAGCGTGATATGGCCTATCTCTGGGACCGGATCGTAGAAATCGCCGAGAAACACGGTGTCATCCCCGGCGGCGATACTGCCTGCGGCTTTGCCAATACAGCCATGCAGCTGGCCCACACGCGCATGCTGCCCAAGGTATTGGCCGCGACGATGCGGCTGATGTGCGCCCCGCGATCACTGGTCGCGGTGGAGCGCGGCGCCCGGGGTCCGCTCAAGGACTGCGGATATGAAAACCCGATCATTAAAGCCATCACCGGTGTCCCCATCGCGATGGAAGGCAAGACGAGTGCCTGCGCCCATTTCTCGCCCCTGGGTAATATCGCCGCGTCGGTATGCGACCTCTGGAGCAATGAATCGGTGCAGGATGTGCGCCTGCTGAGCGGGTCCGCTCCCGAAGTATTTGCCGAAATCCTGATCTATGACTGCCGCCTGATGAACGTGGCTCTGAACAGCGGCCGAGCCGAACTGCTGCAGGAGATGTTCAAGGAGTCGGATTACCAGCTCGACATTCAGGCATTGGTGATGGACATGGATGTGATGTTTGAGACCGCCCGCCGCATCGTGGAAGCCGGTCCGGATGGATACGCTCGGACTGTGGCGGCGGCTCAAGCCGCGCTGGAGGCCCTGAGCGCGGCGAAGGCGGAAGGCCGGGTACCGTTCTCACGCTCGGAAACGCGCTGGCTGGGCAAGATTGAAAAAGCGATCCAGGGATTACCCGATGATCCCGCTGAACTGAGAGAGCGTCTGAACCCCGAATACACGGCATTGTTCTTGCCGGTGGAATACGGGATGGCGTAATCCATCATAGGTGGGGAGGCAGGTGATTTAGTTGAGAAGCCAAGTTCCTGCTTCGGAATTTTCTCCCGAAATACTTCGGGAGCCCGAGTTTTTCAATATATAAGTCTCGGGACAATAACCCATAAGGAAAGCAGGAAGGCAGGAGGAGTGAGTATTTTAAATTCTCCTGATTTCCTGCTTTCCTTAGAGGTAAAGTTGCCCGAACGAAGTGAGGGCTAAGTTCTTATATTTAGATTGCTCTTGGTTCAAAACTAAATTAGCGCGAAGCGCTAATTTATGAAGGAGGGTGTTATGGCTCTAACCGGAAAAGAATTAATCTATACCGTACATCGGCATGAGGAACTTCCATCCATCCCCTGGGTGCCCTATGCCTGTCTTCACGCCGGGGCACTGAAGGGATACACGGCGATCGAGGTCCTTAAAGATGCCGATAAACTCTTCGAAGCCCTGCTGGAAGTAAACCGCCTCTACCAGCCCGACGGCCAGCCGGTGATGTTCGATCTCCAGCTCGAGGCGGAGATATTGGGATGTGATCTGCTCTGGCTGGAGGACAACCTCCCCGCCGTCCGGAGCCATCCCCTGGCCGAGACCGATGAGATTCCGGATAAGATTCCCCGGCGGGAGGAAGGACGGCTTCCCATGGTCTGGGAGGTCATGCGGCGTCTGAAGGCGGCGGTGGGAGAGACCACCGCGCTCTACGGTCTCTTCTGCGGCCCCTTTACCCTCGCCTCTCATCTGCGGGGAACCAACCTCTTCCTGGATATGATCAGGAACCAGGAGTACGTGGATAAACTGATCGCTTATACTACCAGAATCGCCTTCGCCATGGCGAACTACTACGCCGAGGAAGGGATGGATGTTATCGCCGTGGTCGATCCGCTGATCTCCCAGATCTCACCCGCTCACTTCCAGCGGTTCTTCAGCAAACCATATACCACCCTTTTTGATCACATCCGTGAGAAAGGACCATTCTCTTCCTACTTCGTCTGCGGCAATGCCTCCAAGCTGGTGGAAGAGATGTGCCGCACCAACCCCGACGCGATCGCAATCGATGAGAATATCGACATGGCCGCCGCCCAGAAGATCACTCAGAAGTATAACATTGTGATCGGAGGAAATATTCCCATCACCACCACCATGCTCTTCGGCGATGAACAGGAGAACATGAAGGCCACCATCGATCTGATCGACCGCCTGGATACCGACCGCAATGTGATTATCGCCACCGGGTGTGATATGCCCTATCATGTCCCTCCCGCCAATGCCATTGCCTGTGGACGGGCGGTTCATGAACCCGATTCAATCCGTAAGAAGATCGGAAATCATGAATAAAAACAAAGGAGGTGATTTAAATGTACGGTGAGAACAGTAATGAATGTAAAATTAGTGTAATTGAACTTGAGGATGGCTATCAAGTTGAAATTTCCGGAAGGAATATAAAGAATGTAATTAAGCCAGAGAAGCTAAAAATGTGTATCGAATCTTGTTGTTCTGGCGGATCACCATCTAAGGACAACTGTTGTTGTTAAGTGGGCCTGGGTCAATGGGCTCCCGATCTGTTCAGATAACTCAAATTTCCGAGGCACGGATTTTTCATCAGAAGGGACAACTATGAAACAAACCGGATTTCCGGCTGATTTTTTCTCCCGGAGAATCCTTATCACGTCGGCAGTCGTGCTGTTGATGCTGACCCCGGGAGCCATGGCCCGGGAGATCGGAAGAGCACACGTCTGAACTCCAGTCACACTGATATATCTCGTATGCCGTCTTCTGCTTGAAAAAAAAAAAACAATAAATCATCACCGCCGGCATATATTGGTGTGCCTTTGTAATTCTTTATAATCTTTCTGACACATCTCCAGACCTCC
>CAKZYZ010000265.1 GCA_937885075.1 uncultured bacterium
CATACGAGATATATCAGTGTGACTGGAGTTCAGACGTGTGCTCTTCCGATCTTGCTGGTTTTAAAAATATATCTCTTCTTCAGCGCCAATGCCGTCTCCGACAACTACCATCTCCCCTTCTTCCAGGATCAACTCCCGATTTTACGGCTCCCCTTCGGCTGGCACGCGCTCTCGGCGCTGGGCCTCCTGGGAATGATCGCCGGCTGGAAGAGAAGGAAGAGCACCGCCCTGCTCTATATCCTGACCGGATGCTATATCGCCTCTATCGCCCTCTTCTTTGTTACCGGTCGGTTCCGCCTCCCGGCGGCGCCCTATTTCGCGATCTTCGGAGCATTCGGAGTCATCTCCATCTACCACGCGCTACGGGAGAAAAGGAAAAAGACGGCGGCCGGCCTCATCATTACCGCGGGACTGATCTTCTTCGGACTGGGGCAGATGCCTGAAGCAACTCCTATATATGCTTCATATCTCTCTGCCGGAGAAATCTACTACCGGGACGGGGACTATGCTCACGCACTCTCTTATCTGGAGAAAGCCCGGAACGCGATCGAAGAACCGGGGCGGGCAGATAAATTGCGTGCTTACCGGATTCATTACGGGCTGGGACAGGCCTATCTGGGATTGAATCAGCCGGTCCGGGCGGCGGAAGAATTTCAGAAGCTGGGGAGAGAGAGTCCGCGGAATCTGATGGATCCGGAGTTCGATATCGGAAACGCCTATGCCGCTCACAAATTTTACCGGGAGGCGCAAGATCGTTATCTGGCCGTGTTAAAAATAAATCCCGATCATTTCCGGGCCTGGAACAATCTGGGGATGGTCTACCGGGAGGAGGAAGAATTGGAGCAGGCAAAAAATGCTTTTGCCGAAGCGATCCGGATCAATCCCGATTATGCCGCCCCCCATGTTAACCTGGGAAATCTCTATGCCCGGGAGAAGAGATTCGAGGCTGCTCTGGAGGAATTCCGGACCGCGCTCAGGATCGATCCAGCCCTGGCGCGGCTCCATCTTTCCACGGCGTTCTGTCTCCAGAATCTCAACCGGCTCACCGAAGCCGGGGAGGAGTTGCGAAGATGCCCGGCAACGATCAGGGAAAGTATATAAACTGGTTCCCACTGCCGCTCCAACCTCAACCCCGTATGGATACAGCACTCCAACTCCAGCGCCTTCGACCACGCCATAAAGGAGAGACCCGCCAGGTGTCATTGCGAGCGTAAGCGAAGCAATCTCACTCACACCCGGGGAGATTGCTTCGCTTACGCTCGCAATGACATTGGCTTTTCGGCAGATTGCTTCCCACTCTCCCCCCACGCCGGGTCGGGGTGGGGGGCGCGCACGGTGTAGCTCATGAACTGATTCACCCATGACATAAAGTCATGGGGGTCTATAGAGGACATTCCGCGGTCAGCGACCGCGGCTACAGCGGCGGGGTTATAAATGATGGTTCGGAGGAAGGTTACACCTCCGGCTTGATGAAATGGACCAGAAATAACTCCTGGTTATTCTCCATTCTTTTCTGGGTCCATTTCAATTTTTCTCCCCATTGCCGGAAAGATTCAAGCTGAGGGAGATGGTCTCCGGATATTACGGGGGAATGAGCCAGGTGGAATTGATTGATCTCCTCCCGGCTACAGCTGTGGAGGATGACAAATGAACCGCCGGGAACCAGGACCCTCCGGCATTCCCGCAAGACCTCTTCCTTCCTTTCAAAGTGGGGAAAAGAACTGAAGGAAAAGATAAACCGGACAGTCTCATCCGGCAGCGGCAACCGATGGACATCGGACTGGACCCGATTTAGGGAGGGATGAGGAGAGTGCTCTCTGCCCTCTCTGAGCATTCCGAGGGAGATATCAAGGACCAGATAGGAGAGTGGATAGGTGGTGGCCAGGTATTCGGACAGTCGGCCTGTTCCTCCCCCCAGATCGAGAAGGATCCCGCCCCGGGAAAGTTCTGAGGGGGTGAGGATGGACTGGATAAGCTCCTGCTCCCGGAGAGTCAGGATATTCTCCCGGTACCAGTCAGGGGAGAGATCGTCGAAAAATTTTTCTTTGGTATTTAAAGTTGGCAGGTTCATTGAACTTTCTTTCAGGTGTTTATTTCGGACGGGTCGGACTTGTCGGACAGTGGGGCCAATCGAAATAGTGGGACCGAGGTTAACTGCTCTTTGATCTTCGGTAATATCCAGGGGATAAGGGCAGTCTGGATAACAACCCCGGGCAAGCCCCATAAGAGCGCCGGGATTAAGAGCCAGGAACCGGGAAGATGGATGACTTTCTGCGCGGCCAGGATAAAGACCACACGAACTCCGCGCTGAATAATAAAGGCTACGATCAGAGCGAAATAGATATTCCATCTCTTCTTCCGGTAGGCCCAGAAGAGCCAGAGGTTCATCGCGGATAATTCCAGAATCATCAGAATTGCCATCGGGGGATACAGCGGCGGCATCCCGGTAAAAAGCGACGAGATAAACGGGATGGAGACTGATAGGATAAGACTGGCACGAAGATGCAGAGTGCAGCCCGCAATCAGCAACGGGAGAAACATCGGCATCAGGTGAGAACCAAGACCAAAGGGATGAAAGAGTATCGGGAGAAACAATGCCAGGGCTCCCCAGACACCGCCCCATACCATGTCACGGATATATAGTTCTTTTTGTTGACAGTACATTATTTTTTGCCACTAAGGCACCAAGACACGAAGAGAAGATTTAGTGCCTGAACGAAAACCCCATAAAGGCATCGATTTTGTAACTGTGAGAAGCCCCAATAAATCGGGGTAGACTGTGCGACGAAGCAATCTCTTCACAAACTAAGCAGATTGCTTCGTCGTCCCTCCTCGCAATGACTTGGTTTTCGGGGTTTCCGTTCAGATACTAAATAAACTATTATTCAAGGTGGGAGTCACTATCGATCTTTACTGTCCATTGGATATCCCTTGTTAGATATTGGATATTCAATTCGCCTTTACTGCTTTCATTAATAATAATTTTGACATTACCTCCTTCCGTACCGCAGCCGCAGAAGGAGGGGGGAGGCGCAAATTGGTTGTCAGTCATATCCCCACCGACGCGGGGTCGGTGGGGGAGAGAAACACGTTTTTTATCTATTTAAAATGTTACCGAGACTTCCCCCCAAACCCACCTTCCCGGCATGGGATATCCTTCCACCATCTCATAATCTTCATCAAAGATATTATTTATCTTGAAGGTAAATATCGCGGTCTCGTTTAAAGTGTAACTTAATTTTAAGTCGGTGACGCAATAATCCTCATTCCGATCGCTGAAGTGGAGATCATCAACCAGACTGGTGGTGCTCTGCAGAGAATATTCCCGCCAGATGACCCGATTGATCCAGTTCAGGACATTCGGGGCCAACCCCTCAATCCGATGATTCTGGTCAAGATAGGTGTAGGAGATAAGCATTTCAAACCAGTCACAAGGAGTAATAACACTCGAAAGCTCAATTCCTTTATTAACCAGACCGCCGGTGTTTTCAGCCTGGGGAGGCATATAGACGATCAGGTTCTCAGCGTCTATATAATAACCGGTCAGATCAATTGAAAGAAACGACCCAAAGCTCTGTCGTATCCCCAGTTCACTGCTCCAGGCTTCCTCCGGATCCAGGTCGAGGGATGAGGGGGGGAAGAGATAGAGATCCCTGATCGTGGGAGACCGATATCCCCGGGAGATCTGGCTATGCAGGACGGTAGAGCCGGTTAATTGATAGCGCGCGCCGAAACGGGGGAGCCATTGCGTGTCGGCATGTTCCACCATCTGCAGGCGGACGCCAGCCTGAACTGTCAGAAGATCCCAGAAGATATGCTGATCGTCGAGGTATATCCCGCCCTGGGTATCGTAAAAACGCCCAAAATCCTTCTCTATATCCACGTTCTCTCCGTCTCCCCCCGAATCCTGGATATCACCACCGATCTCCATCACATTATCTGCAATTGTCTCGAAAGACTGATAACCGGTCAAGCCAAGGGTCCGGTCATGCGACTTCCATCCATCATAACCGGTAAAGTCATGTTTGCCTTTTTGCCCATAGGCCGTGAATGCTCCCCGGGTACTATCGAAGGTATTATAGACGGTCACCCCTCCACCGGCCCGGATGACGTCCCGGGTATCTTCGGTATGCGGAGCAAATACCGGGCCCGGATCTTCAACCGAGAAGTCCTCTCCCCAACCGTTGAAGACCATCTGCCAGTTCTTCGAGATATGATAGCCCGCCTTAAGATTGGCATTCCAGCCGCGGAAGGCGCTGTTAGGACGATGGCCCTCGGTCTCCCGCCTTAGAATAGAAGCGGAATAAGAAAAATCATCCACTTTTCCCGACTGCTGAATCCCGGCCTGGTATGAATGATACTCTCCCCCACCGGCAAGAAGCCGGGTGGATATCCCATCTTCAGTTCGAAGGCTCCGGGTAATAATATTGATCACCCCACCCATCGCCAGATCGCCGTAATGAAGGGAATGAGAACCGCGGAGAACCTCTACCCGCTCCACATCCTGCAGCGGATAAGCGTCCGGGATGGGATGGCCGAAGATCCCCATCTTGGTCGGCTGCCCGTCGATCAGGACCAGGACTTGATCGTTGGGAGTCCCGCCCAGACCGCGTATTGATACCGAGCCCGATGATCCGGGACCAATACCGTAGTTAAAGATTCCGCGCTGATCGACAAAGACACCGGGGACCCGGCCGGAGATCAGTTCGTAGACATCCGAAGCGCCGGACTGCTCGATCTCATCCCGGTCGATAATGGTTATGCTGGAGGTAGCCTCGCGCCCGGCAATGGAAGAGTCGGGGAAATCATAGACCACCACCTCCGGAAGTTCAACCTCCTGAGCCAATGCCGTTCGAAGTGCCAACGGAGACAAAAAACATATCCCAATTGCCGCCAATAATACAAAATATTGATTTTTCATCATGATACTCTGCCCTCCATTCATGTTACGTATTTGATTATCGTGCTACTATACATCAGAACAAAAATTTATCAAGGAAATTTATTAATTTTCTCTCGAAAAAATCAATAAGTTGACTCGAATTTAATTGGGACCGTTATCTCCCGGCCAATGATATCCGGCCCGGGAGGAGAAAATGGGGACGCCTTCTCCAGAATCGTACGGGCTGTCTGATTAAAGATCATATAGGGAGAGGTCTCAACCACCTTGAATCCTTCCAGACGTCCTTCTCTCCCGATCAGGAAAGACACCTTGACTACCCCTTCCAGATGACTCAACCGGGCCCGGCGGGGATAGAAGATAGCCTCCGCGATCCTCCGGCGGACTCCGGCCAGATATTCATCCGGCGATGACCCGGCGCTGGAACGGGATACCCCCGCTCTTCCCTCCGGATAAGCGGGACCGGTCTCTTCCGGTGCTATAACCTCCCGATCATGATCCGGTTCCCGATCAGAGGCTGACTCTATCTCCCGGGACAACCGGTCCAGCGGGATCTCTGACTCCTCCACCACTGTTTCCATTACCTCCGGTTTATCGGGTTTATCCGAAGAAACTTGTTCCTGAACCGAAGATTCAGAGACCGTAATCAGTCCGATCTCAAGGAGGGTGGCCTCGGTTCCCGTGTCGGTTGATTGGAGATATCGCGCTCTCCATCCCGTATATAGACTCATCGAACAATATGCCGCGACATGGATGGACGCGGAGATCAACAATGCCGCGACAAATACATTTATCCCGGATTTTTTCATGTTTTACTGCTTCGGAATTTCGAAAATTCTGCCACAAAGGCACAAAGACACTAAGAAAACTCAGAAGACAAGAAAATACATAGTTATTGACCGTTACTCCTTTTCTTTGTGTCTTAGTGTCTTTGTGGCAAAAAAAGTTGTTAAGCTAGGCCGTACTCGAAAAGGTATTTTTAACATTCTGTGCTAAAAAAACTAAATATTCACCACGAAGGTCACGAAGAACACGAAGAAAAACAAAGAAAACTATGGAATTTTCCTTTGTTTCTTC
>CAKZYZ010000266.1 GCA_937885075.1 uncultured bacterium
GGAGTAGAGACGTGTGAGAGGGGGGAGGGGGGGGAGGGGGAGGGGGGGGGGGGTGGGGGGGTGTGTGGTGTTTTTTTTTTTTCAAGCAGAAGACGGCATACGAGATATATCAGTGTGACTGGAGTTCAGACGTGTGCTCTTCCGATCTCCCGGAGTTTCGCCCTAACGTCCCCGCCGCCCAGGCCAAAACTAAATACACCCTGATTGACTTCAACGATTGGCTCACTTTTTACGATTTTTATACTCCGGGAGGAAATTTGGACGTTTATAAATTTCTCTATGAAGGCAACTGGGAGCTCATTGTCACTGTCAACTCACTCGCGCTTTTTAAAAAGGGAGAAAAACCCAAACTTGGAGTAGTGAGTCTGGTAGAGCAAGGTTCCGAGAAAAGTTTGCGACCTATTCCGGGAATATCCCAGTTAAGATTTGCCGGTTTTTCTGCCGATGAAGAAAAAAGGCTGGGGTATCCAGTCGTCAACCTTAGCGTGGATCTGGAATGTCGTAGCAAAACAAATGATGACCTGTTGCTCATCGCCCGGTTTATTAACCGGATTGATCCTTCCTGGGGATTTCAGCAATTCTTTTTTGCTCCCTATCGTATATATCCAACCTCATGCTGGAGAACAGGTGATATCATTCGCCAGAAATGCAACCTTCTGATTCCCAAAGATATTCCGGGAGGGGAGTATGATCTGATACTGTCTTTAATCCGCAAACGCCCCAACTTGCATCTATCACCCGAAGCTAAAAAGTTATTTTATAATTATTATGACACGGTAATGGCGATGAAATACCTGCCAGGTAGATGGGGCATATCTCCCGATATGTTACTGGAACAAATAGTTATAGCCCGTATTCCCAAAGCCGTAATCATCGAAGAATGAACAAATTGATACCAGAGAGATTTGATTAAGAGCTCAGAAATCTTAAATAGTAGAAGTATATTTCCTATCCTTGTAATTATTCTGATCGTAGTTTACGCGGTTGTCTTTTCCATTGCCGGATACTGTCAGTACTGCTCCTTTTCCTTCCAGGATATGGATCTGGCCATCATCAACCAGGCTTTCTGGAATGGGATCCATGGGGAACTCTTCACTGCCGGCCGGATAGGGGAGTCGACAATCTTCAATGATCACAGGTGGTTTATCGCTCTCCCGCTGCTCCCCCTCTATGCGATCTTCCCCGGTCCGCTGATTCTACTCTTCTTTCAGTCTGTCGCTCTCAGTCTAGGCGCCTGGGTAGTATACTTGCTGGCCCGGAGGGCTCTCAACCCCCAACTCTCAACCCTCTTCTCTTTCTGCTACCTGATCAATCCATCCATCAATTATATAACTCTCTTTGAGTTTCATCCCCTTACATTTGCCGTCCCGATGCTCCTCTTCACCTTTTATTTCTATGAGAGAAGGCGATGGGGCTGGTATCTCGTTTTCCTGGTTCTCTCCCTTTCCTGCCGGGAAGATGTCGCCCTGCCTGTATTCGGCATCGGTCTTTACGCGATGATCCGGGGGCTATATGACCGGTCCGCGCCATTTATTTCGCGCTGGAAGTGGTCTATCAGCGCTATGGCACTTTCCCTCGCCTGGTTTGCCCTCTGCGCCGAGGGAGTTCCCGCTCTGCTGACCAGTCTCCATCCGGAGGCCGAACCTACCTCACTCATCCCGGTTTATTTCAACTGGCTGGGAAGGACTCCCGGGGAGATCATCACCACCATTTTCACCCGTCCCGGATACTTCTTCAGTGGAGTATTTACTCTGCCGAAGGTATTCTATCTCTTTCAGCTTCTGGTTCCTCTGGGATTCCTCTCTCTGTTCTCCCCGGTCGCGGCCGTCATGATAATTTTCGGTGCCCTGGAGGGGTTGCTCTCCTCCCGCGGACAGCATTTCTCTATCCAGTATCAATATACAGCGATGGTGATACCTTTTGTCTTTATCGCCGCCATTCATGGGGCCGAGAAACTTTTGCGGTGGAGACGGTTCAAGGTAAAACCCGACTACCTGATCTTCTTCCTGCTGATTTTCTCTCCCCTGAGCGCGAAGATAATGGGTCCGCTCTTCGACCTGCCCGATATGTTCCGATCCTGGCAGGTAACGGAAGAAGACGGAGTGAGGAAGAAATTGATAAGGATGGTGCCTCCCCGGGACCCGGTTCTGGCCACTTTTGAGCTGGCGCCGCACCTCTCCAATCGCTCCTATCTCTTCTATTCATTCCAGTTCTGCGGCGGGTGGCGGGCTCCCCACCATATTATCGATCTCCCGCTGGTCCAGAGAACCGCCCGTTGGGCTCTGATTGATTTCAACGATCCCCTTACCTTCAGTTACTTTTACGGTCCGGACGGCGATAGGTATCTCCGCGGGTTCCTGGAAGACGACTGGCATATCGAGGAGACCATCAACTCCCTGGCTCTCTACCGAAAGAGTGATGAAACCGGACCAGATCTGATCGGAGAAGCGGAACTCTCGGAGATCAAAATTCCTCTTGCCGTGGCGGTGGTTAACCTACCGGAATTAAAACTGCGGGGTTTCACCCTGAGCCAGGGATCTCGACTGGGGTGCCGGGTAGTGGAGACCGGAATATATCTTCAGTGCGAAAAAGAGATAACCGATAATTATCTCCTCACTGCCCGATTCAGCCACCAGGGGGAGGAAGGATTTTCCTTCGGCCAGAGTTTCTTCGCGCCTTACCGGATCTTGCCTACCTCCCGGTGGATGCCAGGAGAAATTATGGTCCAGAGGTGCGCGGTTATGATCCCCCGGGATGCGCCCCCCGGCTCTTACGACCTGATCGTCTCCCTGGCAGAACCAGATGGTTCCGGGGGATTTAAGGACAAGATAATCCACATAGAAGAAGAGGCGCTTCTTCTCTTCTCAGATTAATACCGGGCATTAATCTGGTAGAGCTGTGCGGAAATATATGATATTTCTTTACCTTAAATTAATGGAACTATTTCATTTTTATGAATATGATTCGAAATATATTTATCGCGTTGGCACTTCTGGCTTCCTCCGCGCACTTATCGGTCCACGCCGGTGAGGACGGATATCCCGCCTGGGATTTCAAAGATCCCGGCGACCTGAAAGGCTGGGTGGGGGAGGGGATCAGAGATAGCGGGACCAATGGCGAATCATTCATCCTGTCAGGAGAAGACAAGGTACAACTCCGATTTCCTTCCGGTCTCTCGATCGATTCGGAGAAAGATAACTATCTCCGTATCCGGATCCGGATATCTTCTCCCCGTATTATCCAGGTTTTCTGGGCAACAGAGCGACCGGGGAAGCAGCTGCCCGCGATCCCTTTCACTCCATACCGGGACCAGCACTTCCACACCTACTGGATAGATCTCTCCGAGTCCCTGGAATGGATCGGGAGAATAGAGATGATGGGCCTGGCTTTCTTCGGGCAGCCGGGCTGGCTGGAGATGGACTATATCGAGATACGGCCTTTCTCGTTATCCGCCTATCTCTCTGACCAATGGAGTGAACTATGGATTCCCAGAAATCTCCATCTCGGTACAATCAATTCATTAAACAGTCCCCGGTTCTTTAATAAACCGTTTATTAGCTGGCTCAATAAAATAGCCGTGCTTATTCTCCTGATCGGAGCTGTTCTTTATTACAGAGCTTCCAAAACTAACCGAATAAAAATCATCTCTCGAATAGGTCTGGCGATTTTAGCGATCTGGATCATCTATGATCTCTGGGATACATATAGTCAATTCAAAATCGTGGAGGAGATCAATCAGACCTATATACAACCTCCCCCGGAGAAAAAAACCTTCCCCGCCCTGGGTGATTTCTATCGTTTTGTCGAATTCTGCCGCCGTTATATTCCTGATGATTCGGCATTCAATCTTCTCCCGAAACCGAACTGGCCATTTGACTGCCGTTTAAGATATTTTCTTTATCCGGCACGCGTGGATAGAGAAATGGTCGCTTCTTATTTTCGCAACAGTCTTCCGAAATATTTTATCGTCTACAATACTCCCGGGATTATCTTTGACTCCGTCACCGGGAGATTAATGACTCGAGATGAAAAGACTGTATACTCTGAGAAAGGTCGCCTAGTAAGTAGATATAACCCATCTTCATTTATATATAAAGTCGAAGAAGGTGAATACTGATGGATATTTTAATGACAATCTTTGCCTATGCTTCCCCGGTAATTATCGGGTTTACCGGGCTGACTATCCTCCAGAATATGGTGAAGAGACAGCTTGCTCTCTCTGAAAAACTCGCCCTGAGCTATGTCCTCGGGACCGGGTTTCTTTCGTTCTATATTTTTTATCTCGGCCTGTTGAGAATCAAATTCACATTTGGAAGTATTGCTATCCTTCTCGTTCTCGCGGTTCTTATCCTCCTGGTACTGGCCTGGAGACGGGGCATGAAGGATCTTCTGGGATTGGCGCCACGAAGGCAATTCGGTCGTGTAAGCTTTGGGGGGAAAGTACTGTTGGCCGGTATAAGTCTTCTCCTGCTCTGGAAAGTCATTTTTATTGGTTTCCTGATTATCAGCAAACCAACTTATTTTGACGACAGTGTCTCCAACTATAATTATAAAGCTAAAAATTTTTATTATAACCAGGCTCTCATACTTGATCCTGATCACCCTGATTTCCTCGGGGGGCATGAACCGCGTTATCCGGATATGAACCCACTCTTTAAGATGTGGGTATCTCTCTGCCTGGGAGAGTGGAAGGAGTACGCGGTAAATCTAAATACACTCTTCTATTTTATAGCCTTTGGTTTGATTATATTTCACAGTCTGGCCAGGATAATTTCACCGACCGTCAGCCTCGTTTTTACATACCTGCTTCTGAGCGTCCCCCTCCTGACATTTCATGCCGGATTTGCCCATATGGATTTAATAGTAAGTTTTTATTCTTTCGGAGGACTGGTCTATCTATTTCAATGGATCCGGGAAAAGGACCGATTCGCGTTTCTTCTCTCAGCCTTGATCTTCGGTGTGGGGTTGTCTGCGAAGGATGAGGTAATCGGCCTCTTTGTCGGCGGCGCGCTGCCGACATTGATATCGTATCAATTAATCCGGCGAACAAAATTCTGGAAGATATTACAGACGACCGGTATGTATTTAGGGGTTGTCCTTGTTCTCAATATTCCCTGGTTTGTGGTTAAAAAAGTATATAACCTTGCTTCCGGCCCGCCAGAACATTACCGTAAGTTTGAATTTCATCCGGAAGCTTTCGCTATTTTAGATTCTTATATCTTCAGTACAGGAAATTATAATATTCTCTGGACCATTTTTTTCGCGGGCTTGATTATTTCAATCCCATTGATTATCAGAACGGAGTTGAAATATATAGCAATTTATCTGGCAGGCATATTGACAGTTATTCTTTCGCTATTTATTTTTACTCCCTTCTTTGAATATCTGCGTATCGGGACTACTATTAACCGAGCCTTGCTCTCCGCTGTCCCTGTTGTTATATTTTATCTGGCCATTA
>CAKZYZ010000267.1 GCA_937885075.1 uncultured bacterium
AGCGCGTGTGGTCACGCTGTCCTACGTGAGTGCAGCAGGATGTCAGTCACTGTCGACACAATCAGCCGTTTGCTCTTCCGATCTAATTATATTATTTTTCTTCTTTTTTTTTTTAATGATACGGCGACCACCGAGATCTACACTCTTTCCCTACACGACGCTCTTCCGATCTCTGCCGCAACTGTGAAGCGGCTTGCTCGTGGGCAAAAGAAGGCGTAATGAACCCTCGAAAGTCGCGAGTGAGAGTAGTGCGGAAGGGCAGGCTGGTCGATGAACCGATCGCGTGTCGAAACTGTGCCCGGCCTCTCTGCCGGGATGCCTGCCCGAAGGACGCCATTCTAATTAACGATGGAAACGTAATTGTAGATCAGGAACTTTGTATCGGTTGCGGAGCATGTGTTAAGGCGTGTCCCTTTGGAGCTATGACGCTTCATCCTGATACCGGGTTAGCTATTAACTGCGACTTATGCGGGGAATGCGTTGAAGCCTGCCCGGTGGGTGAACTCCGGATCGTATCACCGGATGAAATCGCGGGCGACATCAGATGGCACAGTCTTGATCGCCTGGCGGTCAATTTGGAAGATAGAATAATGGGAAAGGAGTTTTAACAATGAGTTTCAAATACAAGGGATATTGCGGAACGATATTGCGGATCGATCTATCCAGTGGAGAGATTTCCAGGGAACCATTGTCGGTCACATTCGCGGAGAAGTTTATCGGCGGGAGCGGCTTCATCAGTAAGGTCTTATGGGATGAGACCGGGCCGGCCACTGATCCTCTGGGACCTGAGAATCGGCTTATTTTTGCCACGGGTCCTCTTACGGGCGTCGGGCTTCCTTATGGCCCGCGGATTCAGATTGGGGCAAAGTCCCCCCTCACCGGCGCATTCGGAGATTCCAGCATGTGTGGAGACTGGGCGCCCGCGCTCAAATACGCCGGTTACGATGCGGTTATCGTTCAAGGCGCCAGCCCGGAGCCGGTGTATTTATGGATCGATGACGATTGTGTTGAGCTAAGAACAGCCGGCGATCTGTGGGGAAAGTGCAACACAGAAGTTCAGCAAGATATAAAAGAGCGGAATAAAGACTATACTATTCAGGTTTTGAGCATCGGTCCGGCGGGAGAAAACCTGGTAAAATATGCTTCCATCGCCCATAAATCCAGAATGGCGGGGCGATGCGGATTAGGGGCGGTAATGGGATCAAAGAACCTAAAGGCAGTGGCGGTCCGGGGATCTCAGGATGTAAGAGTGGCGCGGCCGGAACAATTTCCCGTCTTTAGAAAAATATTTGGCGAGAGAACAGCCGGTCATGTCTCCTATTTAACCCAATACGGCAAGAGTATCCTCATGGATTGGATGAATGCGATCGCTCGCCATCCGGTGAAAAATTTCCAGTCGGGAGTTACTCCTCTTATCGATAAAGTCAACGCTGAGGAGATGCAAAAATATAAGGTCAAGGATCGTGGGGAACCGGGCTGCTACGCGCTCTGCGAGAAAACAGTATGTGTTAAAGATGGCCCTTATAAAGGGTTCTATAAACTGCCCGAGTTTGAGTGCTTATCTGCTTTTGGCCCCCGGCTCTGGATTCACGACGCGGAGTTCATCTTTCACGCTTCAGATCTCTGCGATGAGTTGGGGATGGATGCTACTTCCGCCGGCGGCACTATCTCCTGGGCTATGGAATGTTTTGAAGAAGGAATTATTACCAGAGAAGATACCGGAGGAGTTGATCTCTCCTGGGGAAATCAGGAAGCGACCCTGACGCTTCTGAACCAGATGGCTAGGAGAGAGGGGTTTGGCGAACTCCTCGCGGAAGGCAGTTTTCGGGCGGCGGAGCGAATCGGCCGAGGATCGGATAAATATGTAATGTGTGTCAAAAAGATGGAGATCGGGGCTCAGGATCCGAGAGCTCAGATGGCCATGGGACTGGCCAACGGAGTCTCCTCCCGGGGGGCTGACCACTGCAAATCATCGGCATATTTTGATGAGTCAGGCCTGGAGGAACCGGTTATTGCGCGGTGGGGGAAGAAGTACTTGCCGGAGATGATCGATCCTCTATCCACGAAGTATAAGCCGTTCGAAGTAAAGGATGGAGAAGACTATTGCGCCTTCGTGAGCACCCTGGTTCTATGCCTGAACGGTGTCTTGTTTGAATATTATTACTCCGGCCTGGCGGAGGCCTTAAATATAGTTACCGGCATGTCTATTACGGCTGAACAGGCCCAGGTCATAGGTGAGAGGATAGTTAATTTACAGAGAGCTTACAACATTAGAGAGGGGTTAAACCGTAAAGATGATGGTTTGCCGGATAGATTCACAAAAACCCCCGCTCCGGAGGGGCCGGCGGAGGGGCATGTCGTAGATATGGCGAGTATGCTTGATGAGTACTATGACCTGCGCGGCTGGGAGAAGGAGACGGGTCTGATAAAGGAGGATAAATTAAGAGAGTTAGGGCTTGAGGAGACTCTTCCTAACGGGTAGGTCGTTACCCGAAGAGCAGTTCGACCGTTTTCTCCACCCGGAGAAGGAGTTCACTATCCTCTTCGAGACTCCCCGGTTCCATTTCTCCACAGACCCGAATCAGGTGGTTCTCCTCAAAGCCGTACCACCGGAAGAAAGATTCATACCGGGGGTAGATATCGGAGTGAGATTTTTCGTCGGGATTCCCCTGGCTTTGGATGAAGACCAGCTTCTTACCGGGTTGGAGACGGCTTTTATCCGGGTTGGTCATGTAATCCGGCACCAGGAAAGAAAAGGTCCGGTCGATGAAGGCCTTCATCTGGCTGGCGACATCACCGAAGTAGACCGGTGTGGTCAGAACCAGCACGTCGGATTGACGGACGGCTTCCAGGACCTCAGTCAGGTCATCCTCCAGTACGCACCGGTCCGAGCCCGTTTTACAGACCAGGCAGGCCTGACAGCCGCGGTAGGAGAGCTGATTGAGAAAGAAGGTCTCCGTCCGGGCCCCCCGGCGGCGGGCGATCTCTCCCAGGCGGGTGGCCAGAACCGCGCTGTTTCCCCGTTGGCGGGGACTGCCGATGAGCGAGATAATCAACATCTTACACCTCCCGGTAGCTGGTTCGTCTTCTCAAGCTGGAATCACCGGTTATTATAAGCAACTGTACCCGGAAAATTACCAGTAAATTATCTGATCTTACGGAAGAAGTAAATATTTAATAAATATTTTGGAGATGATTGAAAGGATGGGGTGACAGGATTATGCACCTGGGAGCAGCCTATGATTTTCTGGAGACATATTACAAGTCAAGCAGACGATTGACGAATATTTCTCTGGAAATAAGGAGAAGAAAAACATAGTATAACTACTTCGGCTGATGAAAAATTATGGTAGCTGATAAGCGATGTTTCTCCTGTGATTATATTCAATTTCTTCACACTCACGTTTAAATTAAGAGGTGCCATATGTTCGAGGAATCAATTGTTCGCACCGACGCCCGGGAGAAGGTAACCGGGGAGGCGCGGTATTCCGGGGATCTTGATCTCCCCGGAGTGCTTCACCTCAAACTGGTCCGCTCCGACCAGGCCCATGGACTGATTACCGGGATTGAATTCCCGGATATCTCCGACCTTAGCGACCATTACTTCTTTACCGCCGCCGATCTCAAGGAAAATAGCTTCGGCAGCCTGGTCAAGGATCAGCCGGTCTTCGCGGATAAGAAGGTCCGCTTCTATGGGGAACCGGTGGCGATGGTAGCCGCGCCGGATGAGGATGAGGCCGCTGAACTGTCCGGACAGGTCAGGGTTTTTTATGAGCCGCTCCCGGTCATCACCGATCCGGAGCCCGCTCTCCGGCCCGGCGCGGTCCCGGTGCAGGAAGAGGGGAATTTAGCCAATGAGCTTCATATTGCCCGGGGGGATATCGAGGTCGGGTTTTCCGAGGCCGATCTGATCGTCTCCGGGACTTTCGATCTTCCCATGCAGGAACACCTCTACCTGGAGACCGAGTCCGGGGTAGCCTGGGTCGATGAGCGGGGAGTTCTTACGGTCAGCGCCGCCACCCAGAACCCGTTTCTGGACCGGGAGGAGATCTGCCGGACTCTGGGCATCCCCCGGGAACAGGTCCGGATCAAGACCCCCTGGGTAGGAGGAGCGTTCGGAGGAAAGGACGGCAATACCGTTCAGATCTACCTGGCCCTGGCCGCATGGAAGACAGGGCGTCCGGTGCGCCTGATCTTCTCCCGCCGAGAGTCATTGATCGCCACCTATAAGCGTCACCCCGCCCGGGTGAAGGCCCGGATCGGTTTTAAGAAAGATGGAAGCATACTGGCTTTCCAGGGGGAGGTCTACTTTGATACCGGTGCCTACCGGGGTCTGGGTCCGGCGGTCCTGGGACTGGGAATAGAACACTTTGCCGGGCCCTACCGGGTCGGGAATCTCAAGCTGGACGGTTACCTGGTCTTCACCAACAAGCCCCCGGCCAGCGCCTTCCGCGGATTTGGAGCTTTTCAGACCCAGCTCTCCGTCGAAACTTTGATCAATCGGGGGGCCAGCCGTCTGGGGATCGACCCGATCGAACTGCGGAGAAAGAATGCCCTGCGAAAAGGAGATAATTGGCCCCTGGGAAACCAGCTGGTGAGTTCGGTAGGATTGCTGGAAGCGCTTGAAACCTTACGGGAGACCCGGCTCTGGCGGGAACGGGCCGATAACCGGGATCCCGAGCTGGCCTGGGGTATGGCGGCCGGGAGCATGTGCTGCGGGATTGGGGTTGGCATCCCCGACACGGCCGAGGTGACAATCGAGAAGCAGGGGGAAGGCTACCTGGTCCGGGCCGGGACGGTGGAGATCGGCCAGGGGATGCTTACCGCCCTCTCCCAGCTGGCCGCGGGTGAACTGGAAGTTCCGATCGACCGGATCGAGATTATCTCCGCCGACACGGAAGAGACCCATGACTGCGGCACCACCGCCGCCTCCCGGGTCACCTTCATCGTCGGGAACGCCCTGATCGCCGCGGCCCGGAAACTGAGAGAAGATGGCGGAGACTCCGCCACCGGAAGCGCGGTCTTCCCCGGATCCCTGGAGGAAGGGATCGAGCCCGGACTGCCTCATCGGATCTATTCATTCATCGCCGCCGCGGTCAAACTGAGGGTCGATCCTCTCACCGGAGAGATCGCCCTACTGGAGATCTGCTCGGTCACCGATACCGGACAGGTCATCAACCGGGGCTGCCTGGAGGGCCAGATGGAAGGGGCGGCGGTACAGGCGATTGGATTCACCCTGATGGAGGAGTTAAGTTTCATAGAAGGGATCCCCCAACAGACCAGCATGAGCACCTATCTCATCCCCACCGTTCTCGACCTCTGCCCGATCCGGGTCATCACGGTAGGAGAAGGGGAAGAGACCGGCCCCCATGGCGCCAAAGGCGCGGGAGAACTGGGGCTGGTGGCTATCCCCCCGGCCATCATCGCCGCGGTTGAAGATCGAACCGGGATCGAGATTGATCGACTCCCGATTCGGCCGGAGAGACTACGAGGACTTTAAAAGATTGAACATCGAACGCCGAACTTTCAACTCCGAACGTCGAACGTCACACAACCGGCAACAAAGCTAAGGACCAAACGGACTGTGATAGCATTAAGATTGAATGACCGGGCGCTTCTTCAGGGCTTTGCCTCTGGAATTGGTGTCTACTTTGCTCCGGAATATGCAACCAAAATCTATCTTCCATCTAGTCCAAGAGTGCGGGGGGGAGTACCCCCTTCACAATAAGTTAACAACTTAACACCGTCCCTTAAATTAGGATTTGTCTATGAATTTTTGCTGATTCTGTACGGGGGGTAGTTACAACTTATTGATCTTTTTGATATTCCGTCAAAGTGGTGCCGTGGGCACCACTTTTAATTAAAGCAAATAGGTATATTATAACCCGAGTTCCACCCTTTCCCAACGGTCGGAATGGCCCGTTTTGAAAGCGCCCCGGCATGACCTCCTGGCTACTCTCTGACCAAAATGAAACCCCGGATTCACTGTCCACTTTGCTCCGGAATCACCGGTTACTTTAACCCGGAATATAAGAAAATAGGCTTAATCCGCGAAAAAAAGAACCTTAAAACATGATTTCCGGGTCAAAATCGGCACCCTAAGACCAAATAATCGGGGGTAATCTTACGTAAGTGCCTGGGAGACAAACTATTGCTATGGCGAATCCACAATAATCCATGGCGATTTTACACCCCAAAGTGGGGAGTTAATTTTTGAAAAACGGATTGTGACACAGTCTGATTGCGGACAACATCCCCAAACTTTACTATCTTCCAACCCGGTTTTAGAGAAGATACATTCATTATTTTTCAGCCTGCTTCAGAAAATATTTGCCCTTTTTCGTTAGTCGATATTTTTGCCCACTGCTCTTTGGTTTATCAGGTATAGTCATCTCTATAACCCCTACCCGCAAGGCGGGCTTAAGGTATGCCTTGCGAAAGTGCTCATCGTTTTTTAGACCCAGTTTTTTTTGAATATCCCGGCGGGGCATCTCTCCCCGAAGAGCATTAAGCACACGAATGACTTCCGTGGTGACTTCCGTGGTAGCTTCCGTGGTGACTTCCGTGGTGACTTCCGTGGTAGCTTCCGGGGTGACTTCCGGGGTCATCTCGGGAGCGGAGAAGGTCAGGGTAACGCCCAGAGCGGGATCGGACTTCCATTCCGGGGCCGGGATCTTCTGTTTTTCACAGAGATCCTGGATCATAAGACTCCCGCGCCCGAGCTTCTCCATCATGCCGCGGAGGTAGAGCACATGAGCTACATCGGGATTGCGGAGCACGGAGATATGACCTCTGGCCAGCTTCTTCAGAGTAACGCCGGCTGGCAAGCTGCCGGAATTCCAGATCTCCAGCCGACGGGGATAGATGTGTACGGCAATTCCTCCCTTGTAATCGGCATAATCCCGGTGAGCGAATGCGTTCACCAGACCCTCCCGAACCGCGTCGGCCGGATAGAGCGGTTCGTTCTGTCGCTCCAGTTCGCCCTTCCGGAAATGGGCGAGCGTCGGGGTGTTACGAACAATAAACCGGTAGACTTCCTCAAGAACGGAGACCAGGGGCCCGGCAAAGGTTTTCTCGTCGCGATAAGTATCATCCGTCTTGTCGGCGGTAAAACATACAGCTCGGACCCGGACCTGGGGGTGACGGAGTTCCGGATTGTTGGCGAAGAGAACATCTCCACCGTTGGTCAGGCGGCCATACTTGACCATCGCCATATCCTGAAGTACGGCTTGCATATCATCTTCATTATGGAACTCCATCCGGGAATTACGGTTAACGGCCTTTACAACAGCGGCAATTTCGTCAACATTGAGATCACTTGCGATATCGGCGATTGAGAAACGACGTTCCCAGCGTTCTGGCTCTACCTGACGGCGGACAACCATATCCTTAATCGTCTCGATATCGGCCTTGCGAGTAATATCACCTGTACGAATAAATATCTGATCACGAAAGGCGTAGGGGATATCCTTTCCCGCCGGCACTTCAATCACCAGTACTTCTTTTCCCTGGATATCATGTTTTTCGACAGAGACAAGCGCGGAGGGACTGAGACCCCGAGCAAGTTCGTTTTCCAGTTTTGATATACGTTCCCGGCCGCCAATACCGGTAATCTTTCCCTTGTCGTCAACTCCACATACCACATACCCGCCTTTCGTGTTCAAGAAAGCGCATACCTGTCGGCCTATGACCTGGGTTCGACAGTCGGTTTTAAACTCTATCTGCTGGTCTTCGCCTAATTGTAGAATCTCGATGAGTTTTTCAGTCTTCATGAACGTGCTCCTTTTCCGCTAATCGAGGCCTGGACACCCGCTATATCTGATAGATTCTCACGAATAAACTCTTCCACCTCCTGGTAGCGCGAGAACTGAGCTGTCGCGAAAAGGAGAGCATCTTCGTTCGATTGAAACTTCTGAACCCAATTCCCCTGACGGTCCCGCAATGGTTTCTCGGAGAGAATAGCTTCTTGATACATGTCGATGACTCGGAGATCGTCAATCACAGCGGTCTTTCTGACAGCAAGCGGCGCCATTACGGCACGTCCGGATTTCAGATACGTAAGATTCTTAATCAAAGAATGCGCAAAAACGACGTGGTCATGGGCTAATAGCCAACGGGGTTTATTCAGTTCTACCGCCTTGCGCAACTCCTGATGAGAGATGGAGATGCTGCCCTCATCCTTCCCGCTTCCATAGTATGTGGTGATCAGACCAAGAAAGAGATCACAGCGCTCGACGGCTTTTATGCAGTTCTCAAATGATGATCTTTTTGAGAAAACCGGCATAGTGCCCTTGTGTGACATCCAGACCTCATAGTGGAAATCCGTTAACAGCGTAAAGATACGATCAAGCAATTCTTCTATACCATACACTGTTGAAGAGACCATAATCACCGGTTTTTTCTTGGTAGTCATATATTCCCTCCCAATCCACGATTCTTTTCCAGGAGCTCAAAGAGATCGTCCATCGATTCCCGAAGTTATTGTGAACTTTCCCGCCAGGCTGAAATCGCGTCACTGAGTGAAGCAACATAATCGGCTTTATCTTCATGGACGCGGTCATTACGCGTTGTTCGCACATAAAATGGAATGTTCAGATTATTGGCATTCTCCCTTATCTCGTCGTTGCTCACAACCCGGGAAAATCCCTTGATATCCTTAAATTCCCGGTAGGCCTCGACAATCCGGGTGATGTGTTCGTCAGTGAGAAAGCTCTGTGCCCGCTCCCGGGTGACTTCATTCACCGCGTTAATGAAGAGAATCTTATTTCTACGGGCTTTCGGTTTCGCTGTTCGGCAGATAACAACACAAGCCTCCATCGGTGAATTATAAAAAAGGTTCGGGCCCAGGCCCAGTACGCATTCTACAACGTCATGTCCGATGAGTTTATCCCGCATGGAAGACTCCTCATTCCGGAAGAGGACTCCGTGAGGAAAGAGGATAGCACAGCGGCCGGTCTTTGGTTTCAGGGATACGATGATATGCTGCCAGAAGGCATAGTCAGCCCGCCCCTGAGGCGGGGTGCCGTAGATATTACGGCCCCAGGGATCGGACGACCAGGCATCGCGGTCCCACTGCTTGATGGAATAGGGTGGATTGGCCAGAACCAGATCGAACTTCCTCAGTTGATCGCCTTTCACAAATACCGGATGCGCTAAAGTGTCTCCACGAACAACATCAAAATCTTCGATGCCGTGGAGGAAAAGGTTCATCCGCCCGATAGAGGAGGTAAGGAGATTGCGTTCCTGCCCATATAGCTTGAGGTTGCGCCATTCTTTGTTCCGGCGTCTCAGGTGGGCAACGACGGAGAGGAGCATCCCCGCCGAGCCACAGGTCGGATCATAGATCGATTCGCCGGGCAACGGTTCCAGCATTTCGGTCATCAGATGAACGACTGTTCGGTTGGTATAAAACTCGGCGGCGGTATGCCCGGAATCATCGGCGAATTTTTTTATCAAGAACTCGTATCCAACCCCGAGTTCGTCCTCCGGACAGTTTTCCAGGGAGAGAGTCAGTGAACTGAAATGTTCGACCAACTCCCTCAGCATATGGTCAGGAAAACGGTTCTTGTTGGTCCAGGGAGAGTCGCCAAAGATACCGTAAATCGTGTCGGGATTGACCTTCTCAATCGCACGGAGAGCGTCCTGGATAGCCTTGCCGACATTCTTGACCTTCGTCCGGACTACGCTCCAGTGAGCATCCCGAGGGATCTGGAACCGGTGCTGTTCGGGAAGCTCCGCGTATTCTTTATCCCCGCTGGATTCCCGCAAAGATCGGGCGGCTTCCTCATCATAGACATCACAGAGTCGTTTATAAAAAAGAAGGGGGAAGATAAACTGCTTATACTCGCCGGCGTCGATATGGCCCCGCAGAAGGTTGGCCGCATTCCAGAGATAATACTCAAGCTCAGATTGTGTAATGTGGTTACTCATTATGGAGTGTTATGCTTCCTGAAACATGGTTTACGCCCGATTTACGCCTGATTTGCGCTCGATTGCGCCTGATTTACGCTCGATTGCGCCTGATTTACGCTCGATTACCTCCAGGCGGATCATATTAACAACCCCTCCTTTTTGAGCAGTGACGCCAACTTATCTTCAGCTATGTATGCTGCTTCCAGAGATTTTTTCAGATTATCGATTGCTTCTTCAACTGTCACTGTCTCCTCTTCAATCACCGGCTCAATATATCGCGGGATGTTGAAGTTGAAGTCATTATCACGGATCTCATCCATAGCCACAACCCGGCAGATACCTTCGACATCCTCATAATCGAAATACCAACGGTGAATCCGTTCAATATGTTCAGGGAGGAGTTCATTCTGAGCCCGGCCGGATTTGTATTCTTTCGAGGCATCAATAAAGAGAACTTTATGCCGGTGCGGCTTGGGCTTGGTCTCCCGGAAGACCAGGATACAGGCGGCCAGACCAGTCCCGTAGAAAAGATTAGGCCCCAGACCAATTATTGCTTCCAGAATATCCATCTCCAGAAGCTTGCGGCGGATCTTTCCCTCCTTCGCCATTCTAAAGAGAACGCCGTGCGGCAGGACAACCGCCATTCTCCCGGTTTTGGGCGACATGGATTTAATCATATGCTGTACCCAGGCAAAATCACCGGTCTTGGCGGGAGGCAACCCGGCAAAGTTTCGCCCATAGGGGTCGTTTATCCAGATATCATCCCCCCAATTTTTTAGAGAGAAGGGCGGATTGGCGATCACGCAGTCAAAGACGGAAAGACTGTCGCCGGAGTAGAACGCGGGATGACGGAGAGTATCACCTCTTTTGATATGAAAATCTTCCGCCCCATGAAGAAATAGGTTCATCCGGGCAATGGCTGAGGTAGTCAGGTTCTTCTCCTGTCCGTAGAGATGGCCCAGCATCAATTTTTCATCGCCGCCCTGCTCTTTTACATAATGTAGAGCTTCGAGGATCATCCCTCCGGTGCCGCAAGCAGGATCATATATGCTATCATTAGCCTGAGGGGCCAATATCTTTACCATTAAGGCGACTACGGCCCGGGGAGTATAGAACTCACCAGCCTTCTTGTTGGTCAGGTCAGCGAATTTCTTGATCAGGTATTCATAGGCCTGCCCAATAATATCAGCTTTGCAGTTAGCATTGCCGAGATTGAGCTGGGAAAAATGCTCGATAAGATCCTTTAAGAGTGCGTCGGATAGCCGGTCTTTATTTGTCCATTGAGCATCACCAAAGATCCCATGAAGAGTATCCGGATTGGCCTGCTCTATGTCACGCATAGCTTTTTGCAGAGCGTGACCGATATTCGTGCTCTTAGTTCGGATATCATTCCAGTGAGTACCATCAGGTATCTGAAAGTCATGCTGCTCGGGGAATTGGGCATATTCCATATCGTTCCCGGATTCCTCCAGGGCTAACTTAATCTCTTCATCGTAGGCGTCTGAGATTCGTTTCAAAAGAGGAGCGGAAAGATATAGGTCTTGAAATCGGCGGCGTCAACAGGCCCCCTCAGTATATTGGCCGATTCCCAGAGATGCTTGGAAAGCTGGTCAATATTCAACTCGTTTCCTTGCTCAGGTTTTAGATTTCTTTTTTTCATTTGAAGAACTCAGGAGACAACAACGATAATATCAGGCACTTCGACATTAGCATTAATAAAACTGAGAACCATTCTATTAAATGCTGAATTCCGAATATTACCTCTATATACAATCACTCAGCATATAGCCTGCCTTTCAGAAAAAGATTGTACACAAAGCCCCAAAAAGAGAAAAGGAGAAATGAGGTGGAAGAAGGGGATGGGGACTGGGGAATGGGGGATGGGGACTGGGGGACTGGGGGACTGGATGTCCAATAACCAACTTCCAACTGCCAATTTCCAAGTAACGGGCGATAAGGGCAAAGGTCAATTGAAAATTGGCAGTTGGAAGTTGGTTATTGGACATTCAGATTTTTTTTGCCCGTCAACTGCCAACCATCAACTTTCTTCTCCCGTCAGGTAACTCCGGTATAACTCCAACCCTTCATCTTCCAGAATGCCGGTGATTACCTCGATCGGGTTCCGGCTGTATTTAAATACCTCGGCGCAGGGCATATCTATCCCCCGGTCATCTTCCTGAGAGAAGGCCCCGCTGGGCGCTTCCCCCACTATATCGAGGAGCTGCTCCACCGTGATGCTGTAAACCATCTTCCCCAGTTTGGCCCAGACCATGCAGCCGGCGCACATCACGCAGGGCTCGCAGGAGGTGTAGAGGGTATAGTCGGATAGATCTGTAACCCCAGCCTCATGGCAATAATCCCGGATCAGCCCGGTCTCAGCGTGGTAGGTCGGGTCATTCTCGGTATTAATCTTATTCTGCCCGGACGCTACCACCGCGCCATCTTTCACCAGGACCGCTCCGAAAGGTTCATTGCCGGCTTCCACCGCCGACCTGACCTGCTCGAAGGCCAGGCGGATAAATTTCTCGTGATTTTCATTATTCATATAAATTATCTCCTTCTATTCGTTTCTTTCTCCGAACCCCGATTAAATCAATCAGGGCTGGTAACTTAAACTGAATTTATTGTAATCCTTTAGCTATTTAAAATTATAAAACTACCATCAACCAGTTCCTCGTAGCGGCTGCCTTTAGGCTGGCAGCTGGTGGCGACCTGAAGGTAGCCGCTACGAGCCAGCCGAGATAATTTCAAAGAGTTAAAGTGTTCCCATATATTTTATTACTACGCTGGGGGAAGTTAAGGATCACAACGTACCGCTTTGGCTCAAGATGTATATACCCAATTTTTCCGGTATACCCCTGTTAAATCCTTAAAGACGCACTCCATAGAACGGGGTGCGTCTTTAAGGTTAACCCGAGAGGGACTGATGCCATTTTACCGGGCGGTCACCATCTTTTCGTTCAAGGGGGTCTTGAAGGTTCCATCCTTCATAGCCGCTTTCTTCTTCGCTACCTCTTGCTTTACCTGTTCCGGTATCTTCGCGGCGAGGGCGTGGTAGGGCGCCATATCACTACCCCCGTCCTTCATCCCGAAGCGGACCATCTTCATGGGAGCGTTGTACGGGACCCCTTTGGTTTCGTGGTTCCACCACTCGCTAACCAGGAAGTTGATTACCGCGTCCCATTTCGCGATAGCGCTGGAGATTACCACCCCGGGAGCCAGGGAATTCTGATCGACATAATGGCCGAAGCCGTATTTTCCTTTCCCCTTGCAGGCTTCAAACGGGCCGTAGGTTACGGCATAGATAAAATCAGCCCCGGCGGCGATCTGGGCCAGGGCGGATTCCTTGGCTTTGGGCGGATCAAACCAGCTCTCGATATAGGTCATCTTGGCCTTGACCTCGGGATTGACCGATTTGGCCCCGGCAAAAAAGGCGTTGATGGCCACATCATCGGTGGCACAGGGATAGGAGGCTACCGCCCCGATCACGTTCGATTTGGTCATCCGGCCGGCGATTATTCCGAGCAGATAGGCTGGTTCGTTGATCAGGACATCAACCCAGTAAGAGTTCTTACCCAGAGCCTTATATCCGGTGCTGGACCAGACCCAGAGGATCTCCGGGTAATCCGCGATCAGTTTTTTCCGGTCAACGGTCGAGTAGGAAGCGCTATGGGCCCAGATAATCCCGTATTTTCCAGTCTTGGCGTAGGTCCGGAAGACCCGGGGAGCGTCCGGGGGATAGACATTTTCCGAGATATCCCAGCTAATGTCCAGACCGAAGGGCTTGAGGGCCTTGACTCGATCCAGGGATTGGATCAGCGCGGTGTTCCAGGGTTCCTCGATAGTGCTGACGGTAATCAGTGCAATCTTCAATTTTTTCGGTTCGGCCGCGCGCGCCGGGCCCACGTACCAGGCGATAATCGCAAAAAATATCACCACCGCGGCAGACTTTATATACCAATTCTTTTTCATCTTTACCTCCTATGTCCGGGTTTACAGACAACAAAACTTGTAACACTTTAGCTCTTTGAAATTAGATGATTGCCTTGATTATCCTAACTCGTAGTGCAGAGCTTTAGCTCTGCCAGAGTAAGGCAGAACTAAAGTTCTGCACTACGATCCGAAGCTATAATTTCAAAGATCTGAAGTGTTACCAAAACTTAAATTCAGCACCACCGGTGCGGAATTTATGATACCGAAAAATCTGCCATATACACCTCCTTGATAAAATTCCAAATTCCAGAAGATAGATTACAAATAAATCCCCATTATCAAATTCGAAATGACTAAGAACGATTATCCTCGGGAATCAGCGGTTCCTTGAGATGGAATATCTCTTCCGCGGCGAGCTGGGCCTGATCGATTACTTCCTGTTCGTCCATGGTCAGCAGTTTTCCCTCTCCCACCAGCTGCCGCCCATCGACAAATACCGCCTCGACATCGCTCCCGGAGGAGGAATAGACCAGGTGGGGGATCACATTATTATATCTCCCCTTCATCAGCGGAGTGGTATGAAGGGTGTTGAGATTTACGATCACCAGGTCGGCCCGCTTCCCTTTTTCCAGCGAGCCGATCAGGGAATCCAGCCCCAGGGCCCGGGCCCCGTTGATGGTTGCCATCCGGAAGATGGACTGAAGATCAACCGCCAGGGGATCGCCCCGGTGACCGGCTTGAATCAGGATGGCGATTTTCATCTCCTCGAACAGATCGAGGTTATTATTGACATTGGATCCGTCGGTGCCCAACCCCACTTTCACCCCGGCCCGGAGCAGTTCGGGGATCGGGGCGAAACCGGAGCTTAACTTCATATTGCTGAGATCGGAAGAGCGTCGTGTAGGGAAAGAGTGTAGATCTCGGTGGTCGCCGTATCATTAAAAAAAAAAATAAAAGACGAAGTGATAAATGTAGCCACACCGTGCTATTGTATGAGATTCGTAGCT
>CAKZYZ010000268.1 GCA_937885075.1 uncultured bacterium
CCCGAGATCTACACTCTTTCCCTACACGACGCTCTTCCGATCTTATCTGGCCTTAAAGTTATTTGTCGCCGGGGGACCGCTTAAGGATGTGCCGATATTCATCCGGACCGGGAAGGCTATGGCGAAGAAACACGCCCGGATAATTATTCAGCTGAAGGCAAAGAGATCGCCCTTTGATGGAAAGCTCTTGCCGGGTAATAAGATCATCGTGACCATCCAGCCCGACGCCTGGATTATGTCCTTCTTCAATCATAAGGTCCCCGGTCTGACCATGGAAGTCAAAGAAGTCGGCCAGTATTTCTTCCGGGAGGATACATTTGTGGAAAGTCCCCGGGAGGGATACCAGAGGCTCTTCTCCGAGATAATCCGTGGCAACCGCCTGCTCTTCACCCGGGCCGGGGAGGTAATAGCTTCCTGGGTCTTTGTTGATAAGCTCTTAGCTCAGATAGAGGCGGAAGGTATCACGCCGGTATCCTATCCCCGGGGGGTTCCCGATCTCCCCGAATCGCAGGCAATGCTGAAACGCCATGATTTCGAGTGGTACGAAAAGTGGCATTTGAAATAGATTATTCATGAACCAGGAATACACGAAATAGTGTAAGGTCATATTAGATGAGATCGGGGAACTTTCGATGGCGATCCGGGGAAAAGTTCAGTTCCGGCAATAATTACAATCATCAGCTAGATAGAGAATAGCCCGGGTAATTTATTCGGGGATTTCGTCCACAGCAACATACTTAACCAGCAAATCATCGGCGGTAAGCAGAATATATTTCTTATCTTTCAGGGCAACCTCGGTTCCGCTGAACTTTTTGTAAACTACCCGGTCGCCCACGGCGACCTCTTCGGTCGCGTCATCCGCCACCGCGATAATCTCGCCTTCCTGTGGTTTCTCCTGGCCGCTGCGTCTGATCAATTTTTCCGCCGCCTGCTGATCGCGAGCAATGTCTATTTCTCGAAAAGAAATATTATTCTGCCGCAGGTATGCTTTTAAGGTTCCACAGGCCGGGCATCCGGGGCCGCTGCAAACGGTTACCCGGTTCACTTTCTTTTTGGCTGGCCGGGCGAGATGAGCTGGCGCCGCGCCGCCGAGATGTACCCCGTAAAAGGCGGCGCTTTCCACCCCTTCAAATGACCGGAGTACTTTGTTGTTCTTCCTCCTTACCGTGGGATCAATTACTTTCCGGCTCAAACACCTTCAGGTATTCATCAATACATTGCTGACAGCTCCGGTTGCCGATACCTCCATCGATAAACTGCGAGAACTCCTCCCGCAGGGTTTTCCCTTTTCTCCGGGCCCGGGAGATAAAAGCCAGAAAACAGACAAAACGATCAAGGGTCTCTTTATCCACCGCGTGCTCCATTTTACAGGCGGTTGCTTCCACGCGGTTTTTGTCCACGGCCAGAACCTTCTCCAGAAAATCTTTGATAATACGGCGGCGTAAAAGAATTTGCTCGGCTAACTCTTCGCCTTTTTTTGAGAGAGTAACCGGTTCATAAGAGCGATAGTTTACCAATCCTTTACGAGAAAGGCTTTTCAGCGCGGCGGTGACAGTGGATTTTCCCACCTCGATGGTCGTGGAAATATCACTTACCCGGGCGAAATGTTTTTCCCGCTGCAACCGTAGCACCACTTCCAGATAATCCTCCAGAACCGGGCTGAGGTCTATCATGTCAAATTCCTTTTTAAAGTTGACTTTTAGGAGTTCAGATAATATACATACAATAAAACATAGTTCTAATAATGAAACATATAAGCAATATCGGGGAGATAATGCAAGATAAAAATACACAAAATAAAATTACCGAGCTGGAGGACAAAATTAAGGAGTTAGAGAATCGTCTGCCGGCTCATTCCATCCCGGTTGCCATGATGCAGGAACTGGAGGATCTGGAAGAAGAGCTGGAAGCAATTAATTTTTAGCGATGGAGCAGGGAGCCTGGAAAGGTTTATAAAATTGAAGAATAGTAAAATATATCCGGAATCGAAAGTTGAGGTAAGGAACTGGGAAGTTCCTTTTTATGACCTCTTTCTCAATGTAATTACCGCGGGGCGTTATTCCGCTTTAATTACCGAGGTGATCCGAGCGATGGAAATTAAGCCGGACGACCTGGTCCTTGATCTGGGCGCCGGCACCGGCCGGAACGCCCGCCTGATCCTGCCCTATATCACCGGGTCGGGGAATTATCTGGGGATGGATATCTCCCGGGCCATGGCAGAAAAATTTCAAAAGAAATGCTCCGGTTTCCCCAATGCCAGGATTATTCGGGCCCGCCTGGACCGGGAATTTCCTCTTAGGGCGCGGTTTGATAAGATTTTCATTTCTTTTGTCCTGCACGGACTTCCGCAGCCGGAGCGGGAAAAACTGATTGGACGAGTGGGATTTTATCTGAAGGATAATGGTCAGCTCTTCATCCTTGATTACAATGAATTTCCCCTCGATCAGATGCCCTGGTACCTGCGTTCAGGTTTTAAGTTTATGGAATGCCCTTATGCTTTTGATTTTATCGCCCGCGATTGGAAACGGATTCTGATGGATAATAAGCTGGCCGATCCGCGGGAGAATATCTATTTCTCCGGATATGTAAGATTGCTCCGGGTGCGGAGAGAGGGAGTATGATTAAAGATAAAAAAACTGAGGGCGCGAAAAGCTATGGCTGGAACTTTGCCATGGGATTGCTCCACGGGATATTTTATAACGGCGGCATCGCGTTCAGTAACGTCGGTACGGTATTACCGGTATTTTTAGATAATTTTACCACCTCTAAAATTCTCATCGGTCTCTCCTCCAGCCTGATGGGACCGCTGGGGGGCATCGGGAGCGCGCTGCCCCAGTTGATTACGGCTTACCGGATAGAAAGCCGAACCAGGAAAAAACCATATTTAATCGGAGCTATCGCGGTGCGGTCCCTATGCTGGGGGGCTTTGACTCTGATAACTTATTTCTTCGCGCTCTCCCGTCCCGGATTGGTGGTTTTTTTCCTCTTCTTCCTGCTTACCGTATTTACTTTTATGGGGGGGGGTGGCCTCTATTCCATTCTTTGATATCTGGGGCAAGGCCATCCCCCCTAATCTGCGCGGCCGATTTTTTGGTTATCGTCAGTTGGGAGGAGGGTTGATGGCTATTGGCGCCGGTTGGGTTGTTAAGAGCATTCTCGGTAACAAAGCAATAGTTTTCCCGAATAATTATTCTCTGCTTTTTCTGCTTTGCTTCATATTTATCAGTATATCTTATCTGGCCCTGGGTTCGGTTAAAGAACCAATCAGTGAGGTATATGAGACAAAACTTCCCTTCCGGGTCTTTTTGCGGAAGACTCTCCGGGTCCTTAAATCTGATCACAATTTCCGGAGATTTATCATAGTTCAAATCATAATAGGCAGTGGAGGCCTGGCCATGCCTTTTTATGTCCTTTATGCTCGCAATGTTCTGAAGATGGAACTGGGGATGGTGGGTATATTTCTCTCCGTTCAGATGGCCAGCGGAATGATCTCAAATATTATCTGGGCGTATCTCTCGGATTTTAAAGGGAATAAACTCATTATTATTTTTACCGCCCTGATTGGTTTTTCTGTCCCCCTGCTGGCTTTATTTATACCAGCGTCTCATTCCTCCTTATTTATTCTCGTCTTCGCCGCGATAGGTTTTTTTATCAATGGCCGGAGTATCGGCAGCACAAATTTCCTTCTGGATATAGCTCCCGAAAAAGATAGACCGACCTACATAAGCCTGAAAGGAACATTGGCTTTGCCGATAGTAATTTTTCCATTAATAGGAGGAATTATTACCCAGTATTTTTCGTATGAGACGCTATTTATAATAACCGCTTTACTGGCCGGGGGAGGTCTTCTAGTGAGTTTCACTCTGCAGGAGCCCCGCCGGGGTTAAGTTGCTGTATCGGAATCTCGATAAAACTGCCACAAAGACACTAAGAAAAATCAGAAAAACAAGGAGAAATGTAGTTATTACTCCTTCAATTCTTTTCTTTGTGGCTTAGTGTCTTGGTGGCAAAAAAGTTGCGAAGCTAAGTTATAAGGAGGTAGTAATGGATATTTCAGTATGGAAGGAACGTACCGAGATGGCGCGTCGCAACAAGGATGGTCTTTTCCGGGGGTATCAGTCCCCGATATCATTTGAAGATCAGGAGAGATTTAAAGGGCTTGATTATTACCCCCCCGACCCGGAATATCGGTTGGAACTAGAAGCGGTTGAACATCAGGAGAAAAATAATCTCCGGATTGAAGATACCAAAGGAAATATCCGGGATTTTATCAGATGGGGTGAATTCCAATTTGAAATCAAGGGCGAGGCCTGCGTACTGCAAATATACAAAGCAAATCTTTATGAAGAGCAGTTATTTATTCCTTTCCGGGATCTTACCAGTGGCAAAGAGACGCATGACGCGGGTAGATATCTGGATCTTCAGCCCTATGTAAAAGGGGTTATGGATCCTTGATTTTAATGAAGCCTATAACCCCTGGTG
>CAKZYZ010000269.1 GCA_937885075.1 uncultured bacterium
TACTTTGATGTCTATGTATGTTCGATTACAGTATGTGTTTTTTTTTGTTTTTTTTTTTCAAGCAGAAGACGGCATACGAGATATATCAGTGTGCTGGAGTTCAGACGTGTGCTCTTCCGATCTGTAATCCTGCTCTTTTCAGATAGGCCCCCGGGTTTTTAAAGATAATATCAATAGCTTTTGACCTCAACCAGGCGTCGTCCTCAATGGAATACTGGGGAGAAAAACCTTTTTTTATCTCCTGAATCATCCTCTGCTGCTCATCAAAGAAATTTATTCCATAATCAAACCTGGTTCCCGTGTAAAGAAATTCCCCTCCGCCAGTGGAAAAGAATATCCTTCCCGTCCATGCATAGTTCCTGAGATAAATTGTCGTCACCAGAGGCAGAAATCCTACCAGGAACAGCACCATCGTATTCAGGGATCTTGTTCTCAGTTTCCTGACGTACAGACCACAAACTACCAACGGGAAGAGGAGAATCACTGCTCTGGTCAGGGCCGCAATCCCCAGGAGAACTCCAGCGGGAAAAGAGGCGTAAGGCTTTCGGAAGGAAATCAAGAAAAACCACAAGAACCCAAGCAGCAAAAAGATATAGAATGGCTCGGCAAATAATTGAGCAACCAGGCTGATAACCTTGAAGTAAACAGCGTACAATAAGGCCGCTCCCAGAGCCGGGGCCCGATTCGGAAAAATACTCAAAGCGATACGGAATATCAAAAAACAGGAGCCGGTATCCAGGAGCGACTGTATCACCTGAACCTTCCAAAGTTCAAAGCCCCACAGTTTATATATCAGGGATAGGAAAAAAACATACCCGGGCAAACGCGCATAATTAATCCGTCCGGTATCATCCACATAGCCCCGTCCTACAAGGATATTGCGGGCGATAGAGGAATAGGGATCGACCGCCGGCTTCCCGTCGATCACCCAGCCCAGTTCCTCTCCCTTCTTCTCTATAAGTGAAGGGAAAATAACCAGGCAGTAAATTAATCTCAAGCCCAGGGCCAGAACCAGGATAAAGATAATTATTCTGTTTTGATGGAAATATCCAGAGATAACCGAGAATTCCTCGCTTTTAAAGACTACGCTTGACTATATTACTCATATATCGCCCCGGCAACTTTTTTTAATCCCATTCTCCTCAACAGCCTGAGAAAAAATGCGGAAATATAATAATCTATTGGCCACCGAAAGTATCTTCGCTTCCACCGGAAAGCGGCTATTCCCCTCAGCAACTTCGCCAGAAAAGGAAACGGAAGTTCCTTGAATTCCTTCCTGGCCAAGCTCTTATAAAATCCGATGAATTTAATCCTCCTGTCCATATAGGGAGCCATCTTCACCCTCTGAGCCCAGGTTGTTGCCCAGTCCTCCATTGAAGTCGGGAGGTTGAATCCCTTTTCCGCGGCCAGTTCACTGAGAAAAGTTCCCGGCCAGGGGATATATATCGCGGGCGAACCGATTGATACGTAGTCGCTTTTCCTCTCCAATTCATCCATGAAATCCAGAGTTTGGCGGACATCCGACCATAACTCCCCGGGGACTCCCACCATAAAATTGAAGAGCATCTTTATTTTATAGTCGGAACACAACTCCACCGCTCTCCTTATCTGTTCCACCGTTATATCTTTCTTTATTATATCCAGAACTCTCTGCGAACCTGATTCCGCCCCCACTCTTAATTCCAGACATCCATTCTCACTTAGCTCTTTCACAAAATCCGCTCCCCACTTAGCGATATAATCGGCCCGGATAGTGGACGACCACGAAACATCAATGCCGCGAATTATTTCTAACGCCCTCCCCTTATCCACGAAGAAATTGTCATCTTCAAATATTATCGTGGTGACCCCGCGCTCTTTCAAATCCTGAATTTCACCGATGACCTTCTGAGACGACTCGGCCCGGAAGCTCCTTTTATTAACCGCCTGATTATAACAGTACCCGCAGCGCCAGGGACACCCGCGGCTGGTGATAATGGCGGCAATCCTTTCATTGGCCAGCTTGGACCCGATCTCGGTGTAAAAATACCTTCCCGAGTATATATATTCGTTAATATCCAGCAGATGCCAGGCGGGTGAATAATCATCCAAATTTTTAATGAACGGCCGGGGTTCATTGATAACGATTTTACCGGTGTCTTTAAAACCTATCCCCCGCACTCCCGCCAGGCTTTTATTATCCAGACCCTTTTCAGAAACCAGCGCGGTCAGTTCAGTAATCGTCTCTTCTCCCTCTCCCAGGACAACCAGGTCGATAAAATCATTATTCAGCGTCTCCTCGGGGAGCATGGTGGAATGCAAACCGCCCCAGACTATCGGTGTTTTAAACTTTTTTCTGATCTCGATCGAGGCGTTTTTCGTCGGGATCAGGCAGGAACTGGTAAAAGATGAAAAGCCGATTAGAAGCGGCTTCTCTTCAGAGACAGACTCGACAATCTTATGGATATTCGCTCTCGTCCCCGGTTTATGAATCAGTTTTACCTTGAAGCCAGCTTTTTCTAACGCATCCGCCGTATAAAGAATTCCGAAGGGGGGGGCGAACCGGTGAGTTTCGTAATCCGGTTCTAATTTTATTAACAGAACATCAGCCATCGGTTTTTCTCCTTATTACGTTTTTTAAGCAAGTCAGCTCACTTCGTTCACAACTTTTGCCACCAAGACACGAAGACACTAAGGAAAAACAAAAAACTTAAAAAATTCTGACTTAATTTACTATTTGCTATCTTATATTATTTCTTCGTGCCTTAGTGCCTTTGTGGCAAGATTTATTGAAATTCCGAAGCAGGAATTTAGGTTATCAAGATTTTTTTCTTTATTTTCCTCAGGACGATTTTATCTTCCTCCTGAAGGCCAAGAATATAGATTATTATAATGTATATGGCAAAAAATATTCCCGACCCGATAATGAGCCTTATTATAGCATTTATATTGATAACTAATTTTGACAGTACGAACAGGGCAAGCAAGGAAACAGCTCCGGATAATAGGGGCTTCAAAAAGTCTAATCGGTAAGGATGGAGCTTTAGAAAAAGATAGACCTGGATTAACTCAATAACCCTGAATAGAACTATGGAAATGGCAGTCGCCGTCGCCGCCCCTATGATTCCATATCTGGGGATTAAGAACAAGTTCAAAATAATATTCAAAATTAACACGCCGGTCATGTTTACCAGATGAATCTTCTGTCGGCCGCTCATAATAATAATCTGCCCCACCGAACCCACTCCCGAGTAAATAATCCACCCCACACTTAAAATGATCAAAGATGGTATACCGGAAACAAACTGCGGCCCGAAGAGATTTAAAATACCGCGGGCAAAAAATATTATTAATAAAGAAATGGGGAAACTAAAGGTAAACATCCACTTAGCCACTGTCTTGAAATATTCGTTCAGGCTACTGAACTCTTTTCGATTATGCAGATCGGAAATCACGGGAGCGAAAATAGAATTAAATGAGGCCACAATTAGACAGCCCAATAACGCCGTTCTTTGAGCCGCGCTATAAATACCGACATCTTGCGACGTTTTAAAATATCCCAGCATCAATGTATCTATCCACATTATCATAAAACCAAAAAAATTTACAAAAAGGAGCGGCCACGAAAAATGCAAGAGCTGCTTTGTTTCATAAGTTGGTCTGAGTTCTTTTTTCACGACCGGTGGAAAAACTTTTTTAAGATAATGAAACGCTAACCATGTTCCGGCAACGAGCGGGATCAAATAAGCAAATATTACCCCGTATAGTTTTAATCCCAGCAAAAATAATATAATAACCAAAATCAGCCTTCCTAAAGGCTCAAAGATTTCACTGACAATTGCTTTGTACTTCATTATTTTAAAGCCCTGGGTGGCAAAGAGCAGCATGGTAGTCAGGGTAGTGAAGGGAAGGACCAGAGCAAAAATCCTTAAGACAATAGTCAATTCACTCTTATGAAAAATACTGACAGCTATTGTTCTTGAAAATGCAAAGAGCAATAAAGCGAAGACTATGCTGGAAGTTAGGGCAATCCGGATTGACAGTATGATTACCCCCTTCAGCCGGCTTTCATCTCCCTCACCTCGAAAAAGGGCGACATATCGTACGATCCCTCTGGGGAGCCCCATTTCGGCAATCATTCCTGTCACTTTAAAAACAGTAAGTCCTAAGATAAACAGCCCGAAAAGTTCCGGTCCCAGGTTCCGGGCAATGATTATCTGAAATAAGTACCTCAGCGCGGAACCGATAACCATTCCCATAAAACCAATTCCGGCGCCCTTGGCAATGGTGAGAATCTCCGGACCGGGAGTTTGAGATCCATCTTCTCTCGCCATCCGGATCTTTGTCTTCGAGTCTGCGTCCGTAATCATTTTTCGGGTCGGATTTCGTAATTTCTTACTCTTTTCAATCTATTCTAAATAACAATTTTAATTTATGCTTTATTACCCAATTAAGTGGTTTTGCCAGGTGTTTTTTCATCGCCGGAGAGGCGGTCCCGATCATCCAGCAGTTTTTCTTGCAGTCTCTCACTTTTTCTTTTAGCAGGCTCGCGCGCGCGCTATTCCAGACCTCCTCGAACGACTGTTCGTTGAGATTACCCATACTGGTTTCGGGCGTGGCCTCGTCCAGGCCGTTGCAGGGGCGGATCTCTCCCCAGGGGTCGAGGAAGAACATATTCTCCCCAGCCCCGCAGGGGAGCAGTCGCGGATTGCCTCTAATATAATTAATCAGGCCGTAATTAAAGTAAGCCCGGAACCAGTTCTTGAGCTTATTTGTCCGGAGTAATTCCTTGATCAACTCCTCAAAACACTCAATGACGGCCTCCTTTTCTCTAATAACATTATCCTCTTTATGAAAATAATACGAATTGTGGATCACCGCGGTGGCAAACTCTACATTCATGGCTCTGGCCAGTTGATATAGTTCCAGCATATCCCGGGCGTTGCGGTCGGAGACGGTAATTCCGAAGCCGATATCCTTCAGCCCCAGACGCTGAAGTTCAAGGAGAGTTCTCAAGCCATGATCGAAACCGTCCTTGATCCCCCGTAGCTCATCATTGGCAGCCGGCAATCCCTCGATACTGATCCTGATGCCTATATCCCCTGATTCTTTGACCAGGCTGATTATTTTTTCAGTAAAATATCCATTGGTACTGATAACAATCCGCCGAGCTTTGGTCTTTAATATCCGGACAATCTCTCCGATATCTTCCCGTAAGAAAGGCTCACCACCGGTAATATTGGCAAAATCCAGCTCGGGAAGTTTCTCCAGAATCCGGGGCTCGAACTCTTCCGCCGGCGTGGTGGGTGACCGCCAGATATTGCACATCACGCATTTACAGTTACACCGGTAGGTGGTGATAATCGCCGCTTCCATTTAAATTATCTCCTTCGGAGCTAATTTACCGGGATTGCACTTGAAATAACACCATTTTTCATAGTTCAGATTCATGCGATTATAATCCCGGTAATTATTCAATTTTCTTCTCCGGAGAATATTCTATCAGGACATTACGATATATTTCCATCAGGGTTTGATAAAACCGTTGCTCGTTAAACTGCTCATTTACATACTTTCTTGCCGCTTTACCCATTGAAACCGCCCGGCCGGGATCATCCCATAACTCCTTTATCCTGTTGGCGAGAACCCGGGCATCCTCCACTGGACAGAGGAGCCCGAAGACCCCATCCTTCACCAATTCCGGTATCCCTCCCCGGTCGCTTCCGATAACCGCCTTTCCGGATGAAAAAGCATGCAGGATAGTATAGGGTAAGTTCTCGTACCATTTAGAGGGAACTACTACGAACCGGCACCGATCCAGGACGGATTGAAGATACTCGCCCCACTTCGGCTTCAGAAACTCGATATTGGTCAATTCCAGGCTTTCAACCAACTCTTTCAGACTATCAACTTCGGGACCCGTACCGAATATCTTCAACCGCACCAAGGGGATATACTGCATTGATCGGATAAGAAGATCAACCCCCTTCTCCTCGGCCAGTCGTCCAAAGTAAAGGATATAATCATTACTCTGGTCGGAGATAGACGGGGTGAAATCAATCGGGGGGTTGGGGAGCATCCTCCAGCGGAAAGACCCCTTCCCCCAGAATTTTTCCGTCTCCCGGGCCATAAAATTACTGGCAAAAAGATAGGTGTGAACATAACGGGAATTTATTCTCATCCATTTATGGGCATACGCTTCCAGGCAACTGGCGGAACTGAAGACCAGCGAATCCTTGCAGCACCGGTTGAGGACAGCGCGAAAGAACCATCCCCCCCGGCAATCCTCACAGATCCGCCCATGGTGATAGAGCTTATAGTTCGGACAGATGTGCTTGTAGTCATTGCACGACATAACCACCGGAACACCGGCCTCGGCACAGGCAACCAGAACCGAGGGACTGAGATGAACATTTAGATGGAAGACATGGACCAGGTCGGGCTTGAAGTCTCTCAGGAGCCTGGCGAAGCGGCGCTTGGTCTCGATAGAATATACCAGTTTCCCGATACTGAGAGCGCGTTTGAGAATATTTCCCTGAAGGTAATCCGGTGAGTGGGCAAAGTAATCAGAATAGCGGGTGGGCAGGTTGTCGGGATGGCGGCTGGAAAAATAAGCAACCTCGTGACCATGCCGCTCGAGGATAGAGCCGGTTTCCAGGAAGAAAAGTTCAGCCCCGCCCCGACGATAAAAGAATTTATGAGCCAGGATTATTCTCATGCGAATGCAACCGATTTGAATTATTGAGATAGAGAGAGTACGATACCCCCATCACCGCGAATATAAAGTAACAGGCCGGCGGCTTGGTAAAGACCGGTTCGGCCAGTGACTCCACCACTCCTTCGATAAAGACCAGACAGGCTCCCAGGGTAAAAGCTTTCAGAAAGGTGGAGTCCGCGGACCGGTATGACTTCAACAGTATCCGGAAGAGATAAATCAAAACCCCGGCATAGGCTATAAATCCAACCAACCCCAGTTCGCCCAGTATCATCGGCCAGAAAGTATCCCGCAAGAATCGACCTTCCGGCCATAATCCATAAACCTGGTTAACCTTATAACGATAATAAACCGGACTGTAATACCGGGCGGCTACTTCCCCGCCAAATCGCCCAAATCCAACCCCATAGGGAAAGTGATTCTCCGCTATCATTATCCCGGTCTTGTATAACACATTCCTGGGCTTGAGAGGATTTTTATATTGCTCAATCTGCTCTTGAATGACACCGGTAATTTGCGTCCAGAAGAGGAACAGAATTAACGCTGTCATAATTCCAATCAAGCCTATCAACTTAACCTTAGCCCGGGAGGAGTATATCCAGAGACCGGAGACGACCGCCACCGCCAGGGCGGCAATAGCCTTCAGCCTCATTGAGATTAATACCCCCAGGATCAGAAGCACAAATAAAATCAACAAGCTCCCCTTTTTTTTATAGAGATAAAACGCGAAAACAAATAACGCGATATATCCGCAGAACCAACCGAAAAGCTCGGGATGAATAAATATTGATTGGACAGATGGTATCCCTACCCGCCAATCTATCTCCGTTACATTGCCGATCAAAGCCCGAAAGCCGACCGGATTATATAATTCGACCCCACCCAACAATAAGATCAATATCCCAATTCCCCCGAAGAACCGGACCTGGGTGCGGAGCTTATCTTCGGGATAATGCAAGTAGGCGAAGATATAAAAAACCATGAATCCCTTAAGATAGATGAGCATATCCGAGATAACGATGTAAAAAGGTGTGCGGCCGATCAAGCTACCGATAATACCGGCGATTAAAAATAGGCCAACCCCTATGGAGAGCAGGGCAAAAGGAAGTTTCTTTCGGCGTATCAGTGCATCCAGTGTGATCAAGCTGAAGAGTAAAATAATTATCATCTCATCCAGGAAGGTTATTCCCTGGCCGATCAAAGCGGTCTTACCCCCCACCCGGTTGACAAGCAGCCACTGAAACAGAATAAACAGGAGAAAGACAGCCAGGACTACCCGGGGGAAGCATTGAAAAACTATTATATAATACAAGCAGAAAATACCCGCCAGCAGGAATAATAATATTAAAGTGAAGGGATCCACGCTCATCGTATCATCCGGACTGCTTCTCCTCTTCACAGATTACAACCATGGTCTCCGAGATGCCCCGGACCAAATATAGAGTTTCTATCTCTCTCAAACCCGCCGCGGCCAATTCTATTCGCACCTCTTCGGGGGTAACCGGAAACCACATGATTCCTCTTCTTCTCCTCACCTGTCTTCTGAGAATATTCTGAAGCGAGCGCCGATGATAATACCCCAGAATCAAAAACCGCCGGGAGACGCGTTTCAGTTCTCCGATGATTTTTTGCCGGACCGGCGAAGGAGTATGCCCGAAGAGACGGAGGGATACACAGGCGTCAAAAAAGGCCTCGGGGTATGGCAGAGTCTCCGCGTCTCCCACCACCACCCGAAATGTGCTCTCCAATTGGGAATTGCGTATTTTCTCTTCAGCCCGGGAGATCATCTCTCGAGAAATATCCATCCCCGTAACTCGATAACCCTGCCGGGCCAGGTGTAATGATAACCTTCCAGTTCCACACGGCAGATCGAGGATGGAATCCGGGGGCGCAATCCCTGCCTTCTTGAGCGCGCTCTCGATCAGGGATAACTCCAACTTGTGAGTCCATCGCCCTTTCCAGCTCTGAAATCTCCTGGCATCATACTCTAAAGCTACTGACTGGTCCCGATACGCCTTTTTCGCGGTATATTCCATATTGCCCCTTCTTATTGTCTGATATTTTGTGCTTATAATTCGGGATTTATTGGCATTATACAATCATTGGATTGTTAAATCCCGGCCGCCTGCCACGTCTCTAAATACCTTCTCGCCGAGTCGATGATATTGTACGAATTCAGAGCCAGGAGACGGCAATCTGATGCCATCTCCCGATTTCTCTCGGAGATAATGAAGATCTTGCGCAACAGTTCATCGGGAGATCTTGCGATATACCCGGTTCTCCCCTCGACCACGATCTCCTCCACCCCACCGGCATCGGTGGTTAATATCGGGACCCCCAGGCTAAGGAGTTCTATCCAGGTCAACGGGGGGGCGATTACACAACTCTTGTTTACCAGAGGAGAATAGAATACATCCGCGGCGGTTTTGAGAAGATCAAACTCATCCCCCGAAGTTGCTTTTATGAAAATCCCGGCGGAAGGATCGTGATTTTTAATAATATCGTCTTCCATTGTTTCCGGTTTAAAGGCGAAATAAAAAATCGCATTAAGACCATTCTTCAGAGACTTTTGAGCCGATCGTAAAGCCAGGAAAAAATCATCCCGTTTGATCTGTTGAATATATCCCGCCCAGAGAAAAAGAGATCGGTCGGCCGGAAGAGAGAGTTCTTTTTTCGCGCGGGTTTTATCTTCTTTCTTGATGGATCCAGGGGGAAGATTGACACCCCAGTGGATCTGGCAAACCGAGGAACGGGTAATACCGATGGAACGGAGCTTGGCTACCAGAGCCGAAGAATAAGCTATCACTTCAAGGCCCGAATAATTATAACTTAGTCTGAGGTACCGATCATAAAGAGGGGTGGTCAATCCCTGGTAGGCTATGGCCGAGACCGAGATATCAGCCGGAGATGCCATGACAAAGAATCTATTGAATAGGCCGAAGTTATCCATCAGATGCAGTTGCTGAAACGGAAACTCCCGGTACAGCTTCCTGAGTTTCCAGAATATCCGGATGCCGCTTAATACCTTCTCGACAACTCCAAGCCGACTGGGGAAAACCCCCTTACGCCAGAAGATCCTGGGCCGATCATATTCGGCATGGGATGATTCCAGAAAGACAGGGGAGATAAAGCGGATTTCAATTGTTGTTTTTCCGATCGTGTAAACCTCCCGTTCCACCTGTTCTTTCCGGATAGAAAAAATAGTAATGTGTCCATAGGCGGCGGCGATATGACGGATAATATCCGACCAGAAGTTCTTATCCCCCGTACCTCTCTCCCGGCGGAAGTTGATACCGACCAGAACGAGATGTCTATTTTTCAGGTTATCTGTCATATCCATCAATTCAAGTTATCATAATTACCTCTCGTTCTTTCTTTAATTTCCTGGTTAGCATATAACTTAAAAATACGACGGAGAGAGCGGTGACAGAGGTAGTCGACAGGGCGATACCGGCCACTCCCATGATATTCATCAAGATATAATTCCCGATAATACCCAAACCATTCAGCCCGAACGCGTATATCATGAGAAACCTGGTGTTCTTCAAAACCAGATGGGCCTGAATATATATCCGGGCCACTATATAAAACGGCAGACCCAGGAGGTAGAAGAACCATACCCGACCGACCTCGTTCATAAGATCCGGTGTGATCGCCCCTCTCCCGTAAGCGAGGTAAACGATCGGACGGCGGAGGACAATCAGGAATACTGTGATAAACACAGTAATCAACCCCACGGTGATCACCACTCGCCTCACATCCGCCCCCAGCCTCCCCGATCCCATTTCATAGCGTCTTATGCTCCAGTGCGATAGGGTGGTGGCCATAAGCCCAGTGGCGATAAAGGTGATGGGAATAATATAAAGGCGATCAGCATAGTAAAGGACTGAGACGCTCCCGACCGCCAACCAGGAAGCCATGGCTCTATCCACAATCGGCTTGAACCAGACTGCGACCATCCCCACGGTTTGATAGGAGGCAGTCCGGAAAAATCGCCGCAGCCGGGCCGTGAGATGAAAAGATATCCTCAGTTTAAAGAGACGGAGCCATCTGATCACACCGAATAAAATCAGGAGACGGCTCAGTTCTCCCACCACATATCCCAGCGCGATAGCATGCACCCCCATCTGGTCTCTAAGGCTGAAGATTATACCAATATTTATTATCGCTCGGAAGGCGGGGGAGACGGCCGGGAAGACAAATTTCTTATAGGCGTTAAGGGTACCGTTCAGGATGCTGGTCCAGACCAGGAGAAGGACCAGGGGGGAGGTCTCCAGGAGGAGAGAATAGATCAGATTTAGAGTCCGGGGATCGAAGTCAGTCACCACCGAGAGTACCGGCTTGACAACAAGCAACGCGGCAACTTCCAGAACCAGCAGCCCTATGCTGCCAATCCCCAGAACATTGCCGATGAACCTCCCCACATCCTGGCCATTCTTTCTCGCCTCGGCGATAAAGGGAACTATTACATTCTCAACCACCGGGGCAAAGATATTGGAGAGAAAAAGAATCAATCCATAGGCGAAGACAAAAGCGTCGGTCTCACTGCTCACTCCAAACCAGGCGGCAATAAAGAACGGGATCAGGAAACCGATGGATTTGCCTATGGTGGACCAGCCGGTGGTTGTAACCGTATCCCATATTAAAGGGTGCCCGCGGAAAATCTTCCAGAATTTTACGAACCAAAGTTTCAATCTTTCAAATATTCCCTGCCGGAGACGATCAAGATCATCAAGGCGAACCCGATTACCAGAGAGATCAGGACAATCAGGGGACGGTTTGGTTTAACCGGCTTATCGAGCGGAATTGCCGGAGAGACTATCCTGGTTACAAATGAGAGCCCCAGCCGGATCTGAAGATCGGCAATCTCCATCTCGGCATCAGCTATCTCCTTCCTGCCTCCCCCGATCCGCATATCCATCTCCGCTTTAAATTTAGTCAGCGTGGAAATATTTATCTTCTCCCTCAAAGCCGAGCCCTGAAGATAGAGCATGTCCACCGCGGTGGAAGCGGCCGAGTCCAGACTCCCTAATTCCTGGATGAACTCATCGGTGCTGACTTCACCTTTCTCAATATACTGCTGGGAAAGATCCCGATACCTGGTCTGGGCGGTTATAATCTGTTCCACCGCGGCGATCTTCTCACGATTGGCCTGAATTTTTCTCTCCAGACCGGTTTGATACGGACGGTATCTCTCATCGTGCCGTATGACAATGATCCCGGCCAGAGCGTTCAGAACATCAACCGCTTCCCGGGGTGATCGGCCTTCATATATCACTTCCAGTATAGGAAGGAATTTATTAGCTTCTATAAAAGTATTTACTTCCAAATGCTTCTGGAGTTTTATTACTCTTAACCTAGATCGGAAGAGCGTCGTGTAGGGAAAGAGTGTAGATCTCGGTGGTCGCCGTATCATTAAAAAAAAAAAAAAACAAACTTATCTATCTCTTATGCCGTCTTCTACTTGAATGACACTACCTACGCATGATACATCTTACGTGTTACACTCTGCTCACCTTCTCGCAGTT
>CAKZYZ010000270.1 GCA_937885075.1 uncultured bacterium
CTCGGGACAATAAATGAGATAATACTGGAGTACTGGAGTAATGGAGTGATGGGGGCGCCTTCCCAACACTCCAATACTCCAATATTCCAGAACAGTTGCCCGGAGCAAAGCGACGGGCTATGTTCTATTCTGGAGGTTTTTGATGGAAGGAAGCCTGGGGAAAAAGATAGCAGTAATTACTATAGTAATCTTCGCGGGGATTATCGCGTATATCCTCTTTAATACTTTTTTTATCAGCAAAGATTATCTATATGGTCCACCGTTGCGCTTTATAAAGAACCGCTATATCTCCATCGATATCTATCCTCATGGGTATGAATCAGCGACAATATTTACTAACAATTATATTGAAGGGTCAACCTCTCCGGAAGATATCGGTATTATCCGTCTCTTCTTGAAGAAGAGAGATATTAAGGGAGTCTTCTTCGTCATCCCTAATTATATCAAGACTCATCCCCTCAGCAAGAATCCATTGGTAATAGCTGAGCTTACCAGGCTCAAAGAAGATGGGCATGAGATCGCCCAGGCCGGTACATATCATACTTACGGTCCGGATATGGCTCGGGGTGCTGAGCCCGGAGAGGAGCTTCTTACCCTTTCATTTGATGAGCAGCTCGATCGGGTTAGGGAGGGAAGGGAATTTCTGATTAAACTGGGGTTCCCGCCGGTCGGTTTCCGGGCCCCATCATTCAGCACCAATGAGGAGACATTCCGGGTCTTGGAATCACTTGATTATCTATATGATTCCAGTTCTCTCGCTCCTCCCCGTACATTTAGTACCCTCCTTCGCCCCTCGCTCTCCCAGGGGCTTCTGTACCCTTATCATCCTTCCGGATTTGATATTCTTGAGTTTACCGACTATGTGGACCCAACCAGACGGTATGCCAAGGCTGTCTCCCTCTTTAAGCGGGTAACGGATCAGAATGGAGTATTTGTTTATCATACTTTTATTGGAAATGTCGCTAAACCTGAGCGACTTCAGATGCTGGATTCATTCCTGGGAGTTGTCAAAAATGAAAATACCTGGAATTGCACCATGAGCGAACTCACCGAGTGGTGGCAGGGTCGGGAGAAGCTGCGGGTAGAGACAGAGAAGGATGGTCAAGTTTTTCGGATAACAATGGAGAATAGAACTCCATTCCCACTGCCGGAGTTTGGCTTGAAGCTGAACATGACTCCCTTGGGGGTTACTGAATATAAAGTTATGGATCTACGGGATAATGTGCTGGCTCAAGGTAAGTTGCCCGCCCAAAAAAAGATATTCATTTCGCTGCCCGGCAATCCGGAATCATAGTCATAGATAGATGAATATTTCTCCTGCAAAAGAGATTGACTTATCTATCTGCATTGTCAGCTGGAATGTCAAGGACCTCCTCCGAAAGTGTCTTTCTTCTATCGGGGACGCGAAGCCTGATCTGAGGTATGAGGTGGTGGTGGTTGAAAATAACTCCCGGGATGAAAGTGGGGATATGGTGCGAGAGGAATTCCCTTCATTTATTCTGGTCTCCAATCGAGTGAATCGTGGATTTGCTTCTGCCTGCAATCAAGCGATCCGGGAGAGTCGAGGCCGTTATATCCTGCTGCTTAATCCGGATACTCTGATTCAGGGCGGATCACTGGAAGAGATGGTGAGGTTTCTTGACAAACGACCGGGTGCCGGCGGGGGAGGGCCGAAATTGATAAATCCTGACGGTACTCTTCAGCCCTCGGTCCGGATGTATCCTACCTTTAAGAGCAGTATCGGGCAGTTTACTATTCTGGGGGATCTTGGATTATTTCATAGGGCTGTAGATAAATATCTGGAGAAAGGATTTGATTATGAGTATCCGTCGATTGTAGACCAACCGATGGGTGCGGCTCTTTTCTTCAGGCGGGATGCGCTTGACGCGGTTGGTCTGCTCGATGAATCGTTTTTTCTCTATTATGAAGAAGTGGATCTCTGTTTGCGCCTTTTCCTATCCGGACGACCACTATGGTATAATCCCGGGGCGGTTATAGTTCATATTGGGGGGGAGAGTACCGCGAAAGCGGGAGCTCTGTCCCGATTTATGATGCAGGAGAGTCAATTTAAGTATTTTTCCAAACATTATGGTTCGGGTTCGACCATATGGTTCAAGATCATATTCAAGCCACTTTTCCTGCTGGGAGAGTACTGGTCGCTGCTCCGGAATCTGGTATCTCTTTTAGGATCGTATATCTCCGGTGCTACGATCGCGGAGAAGAATCGAAAAAGAACCCGCCTGAAAATGAGATGGGATTTTCTGACCAAATATCTGATTGATTTCCTGCTCTTATAATCTTATTTTTCTGCGAAAAATAAGAGATAGCAAGCATTGTTCGGGAGTTAAGGGAAAATATATATTTAATTTACTTGTTCGAAATTATCCCGATATCTATCGGTATCCCAAGTGCATGTCTTGTATATATAACCAGGTATTGGGATAATAATTCTCAAAATATTAAACAATATAAAGTCCCCAAGCTGGCGCCGAAGAGTTTTTTAACTTTAGGCACTTCAAACTTTAGGCACTTAAGAACATTGCCTGAACGAAGTGAGGGTAAGTTCCATGAATATCGCGTTTATCTCTCATGCGTCGGTCCTGAACGGCGCGCCGATCAGTCTGGCTGAACTGGTGGAGGAAATTCTTAGAGGAAGAGCCGCGGAAACTATCTTGGTAGGCTGGCCGGCTCCCGGACCAATCCTGAAGAAGTATGATCTGTCCGGAGCGGATATCTTCTTCTATGCCGCCGGATTCAGAGGCCGGGAAATTCTTGTTACCCGGCCTAAGATCAAGAAAAAGCTTCAGAAGATATTCACGGAGAAGAAGGTCGATCTGGTTATCGCCAATAGCCTGGAATCCTTCCGGGCCGTCCAGGCAGCGTCAGAGCGGAGAATACCGGTGATCTGGATGATCCATGAACTGATGACCGCCTACCGGAACCGGCGGGAATTACCCGAGATGAAAGCCGCCGCCCACCGGGCGGACCGTTTAATATTCAATTCCCGGTTGTCTCTTGACCTATCTTCGGAGCTGGGAGAAGGTATTAAAGGAAAGTCAGGGGTTATCTATCCCGGGATTTATATTCCAACTCAGATTGCTGATAGGCGGACTATCCGACAGGAGCTGGGATTGGCAGTGGAAGGAGTTGTTCTGGGGTGTATTGGAGACATCTGTCCTCAGAAGGGGATCGAACCTCTGATTCGGGCCTTCGAAATTATTTCTCGATCTTTGCCTGAGGCGCGTCTCCTTATTATAGGTAGGACGCCGGAGCGCTTCCGGGAGTTTAAGAATCGGTTGATGGATCTTTGCCGGGAACTGGATCTGAGTGAGCGGGTAGATTTTCCCGGGGAGAAACTCGATCTGCCTCGCTGGCTCAGCGCGCTCGATCTCTTGATCCATCCTTCCGGAAGAGAATCCTTCGGGAGAGTGATCATCGAAGCTCTGGCCCGGGAGATCCCGGTAGTGGCTGCCCGGTCCGGAGGGGCCGAAGAGATCCTGACTGACGGCAAGACGGGATCTCTGGTGCCGGTGGGCGATCCGGAAGCGTTAGCCCGGGCGGCGCTCAGTATGATAAGTGATCCTGCCCGGTCCCGGAGTATGGCCCAAAGAGGCCGGGTCGAGGTAAAAGAGAAATATTCAATCACCAGGACCGCAACGGAGTGGGAAGAGGAAATTAAGCGCTTTAGCCGGATTTATTCATAAATCGGGCTATACTCTAAGGTTTTTTCGGCTTGTTAAAGGCTAGGTGGTTAGCTATTATTAGTTGTTTAAGTAATACCCCGCCGACGGCGGGGCTGGATAAAGTAGCGAACGAAGAGAGCTAATTTATGAAAGAAACTATCGTTGTAACCGGAGGTGCCGGCTTTATTGGAAGTGCCCTGGTCTGGAAGTTGAATCAGCTCGGTGAAGATAATATCCTGATCGTTGATTCTCTGGGGAGGAGTGATAAATGGAGGAATATCTCCGGGCTTAATTTCGCGGATTATATTGAGAAGGATGATTTTCTCCAGAAGATCATATCCGGCGGCCTCCCGGACTCCATTAAAACCATATTTCACTTTGGAGCCTGCTCATCCACCACCGAGTATGATATCCGTTACCTGATTAAGAATAATTATGAATATAGCAAGATTCTGGCCGGTTACGCGTTTGAGGCCGGGATTCAATTTATCTATGCTTCCAGCGCCGCTACTTATGGCAACGGGAGTCAGGGGTACCAGGATGATGATAATATAATCGGGCACCTCCGTCCGATGAACGGATACGGCTTTTCCAAGCAGCTCTTTGATCTCCATGCTCGTCGTGAAGGGTGGCTGGAGAAGATCGTGGGACTGAAGTTCTTTAATGTCTTCGGCCCCAATGAATACCACAAGGAGAGTATGCGGTCGATGGTCTGCAAGGGTTTTGGGCAGATTAGGGATAAGGGGAAGATTAATCTATTTCACTCTTATCGGCATGGTTATATGGATGGTGAGCAGGACCGTGATTTTATCTATATTAAAGATGCGGTAGAGATGGTGGTGTTTATCTATAGGCATCCGGAACTTCATGGAATATTTAATATCGGATCCGGGACGGCTCAGACCTGGAATATGCTGGCCCGGATACTTTTTGATGCGATGGAAAAGAATCGTCAGATTCAGTATGTTCCGATACCCGATGATATAAAAGAGACTTACCAGTATCATACTCAGGCGGATATCTCTAAATTGCGGTCGGCCGGCTATGAAGAATCGCTTACGCCGTTCTCCGACGCGATATCCGATTATGTGATTAATTACCTCCGGAAGGGGAGATATCTGGGTGAATAGATGAATAAAAATTTAGGTGAGATAATCTCCCGGTTTACCGGGAAGACCATTCTGGTGGTTGGGGATGTAATGCTGGATGAATATATCTGGGGGGAAGTGGAGAGGATATCCCCGGAAGCGCCGGTACCGGTAGTTCGAGTTAAGAATGAGACCTGGGTGCCGGGCGGAGCGGCCAATGTATCCCATAATGTCAGTTCTCTGGGGGGGAGATCGGTAATCGCGGGGGTAATCGGCGATGATTCTCCGGGAAGGAAGCTCTCCGCCCTGCTCCGAAAAAATGGCATTGATGATAGGGGGTTGATGGTTGATCCCAATCGCCCGACGGTAACTAAATCGAGGATTCTGGCCGGTCACCAACAGATAGTACGGATAGATCGGGAAGTTACCCATGATCTCACCGATAGTCTCCGTGCGGATATTCTCACCTCGATTGGTAAGATGATAGAAGAGATTGATGGGATTATTCTGGAGGATTATGCCAAGGGAGTGATAAATCAGGAATTGATTCGGGAGTTGATAGAACTGGCGGAGAGCAGGAATATATTTCTAGTTGTGGATCCCAACAGCTATCGCCAGTTATCATACCGCGGGGCCTCTCTGGTAACCCCCAATTATAAAGAAGCGGTTGAGGCGGCGGGATTGGGGAGAGAAGTGGAACTGGAAGAGTTAGGACGATCTCTGCTTGAAAAATGGGGATCAAAGGCGGTCTTAATCACATTGGGGGAAGAAGGGATGTGCCTATTTGAGGAGGGGAAGAAATCATTCCATATCCCAACTATTGCCCGGGAAGTATTCGATGTCTCCGGAGCCGGAGATACCGTGATCGGAACGGTCTCATTATCACTGGCGGCGGGTGCCGGACTTGAAGAGGCCGCCTCTCTGGCTAATTACGCTGCCGGGGTAGTGGTGGGAAAATTGGGCACCGCGACGGTTACCCCCGAGGAACTCCGGAGCTCTCTCAATTGGCAATGATGAGAAGGGCGGTATTCTTAGATCGGGATGGAACAATTAATCCGGATAGTGGATATATTGATTCCCCGGAAAAGATCAGTCTATTTCCCGCCGCGCGATCCGGGTTGCGTCTTCTTTATCAGCATAATTATCTTTTATTTGTGGTGACAAATCAATCAGGAGTGGGGAGGGGATATTTCCCTGAATCGGCACTGGAACCAATCCACCGGAAGCTCTCAAGTGAGATTGAAAGAGAAGGGGCTAAACTGACTGAGATCGTCTACTGTCCCCACCACCCCGATGATAGGTGCGAATGCCGCAAACCGTCCCCGTATCTGGTTTTCAGATTGGCCGACCGGTATGAGATCGATCTGGCCGGCTCATTTTTTATCGGCGACAAAATAAGCGATATTCTGACCGGGAAAAATGCCGGGTGCGGCTCGATATTATTGGCGGAGCATTCTCAGCTTCCCGGTTTGAGGGAGATGAAGGAGTGGCTGGAACCGGATTATATCGCCCCGGATCTCCATCAAGCCGCGAGATGGATAGTAGGGGAGGGGAGCGTAGAAGAAAGTAATCAGTAAGCAGTGATCAGTAATCAGTTGACCTGGTTGCCTGGCGGAAGCTAACTCATTGCTTCGGGATTTCAATAACCTCTAAGGAAAGCAGGAAGGCAGGAGGGGGATTATTTTTAATTCTCCTGATTTCATGCTTTCCTTAGAGGTGAAGTTGCCCGAGCGAAGCGCGTGCTAAGTTCTTACTAGAAAAGCGAGTGACCAGTGAAAAAATACTAATTAGTTGTCAGTGCGCCTCGCGCTCCAACAAGGCTACTGATGTCTTCCTTTTCTAATATCTATCACTTTAAAGGTGTTATATATATGTCCCAAAATGAAAATTCGCGCAAACGTGCAATCGGAATAATTCCGGCCCGTTACGGGGCTACCCGGTTTCCGGGGAAGCTTCTGGCTTCTCTGGGGGATTGTACTGTTATCGAGCATGTCTATCGGCGCTCGCGGCAGGCCGGCCTGCTGGATGAAATATATGTGGCGACCGATGATGATCGGATCGCGCGGGCGGTCAAATCCTTTGGCGGCAATTTAATTCGTACTTCATCCGATCCAATTACAGGGACGGAACGGATTGCTGAGGCTTGCGGGGAGCTGGAGGCGGACGTGGTGGTTAATATTCAGGGTGATGAACCTTTCTTAGATGGTGGGATGGTTGATATGGTTGTGAAAGAACTGCTGGATAACCCTGAGCTGGTTGTAGTGACCTTGATGAAGAAGATTATGTCCGATTCTGAGCTTCAAGATCCAAATCTGGTGAAGGTGGTGGTTGATAGGGATGGCTTCGCGCTATATTTTTCCCGATCCCCGATTCCGCATGGGGAGACAGCTCGACAGGTTGCTTATAAGCATATCGGTCTCTATGGCTACCGGAGGGATTTTCTCTCTCAGTTTACATCTCTTCCGGTGGGACCGCTTGAGACAGAGGAACACCTGGAACAGTTGCGCGTTCTGGAAAATGGGTATAGGATTAAACTGCTGGAAACCGACCGGGATACCATCGGAATCGACACCCCGGAGGATCTGGAGAGAGCACGGGGGAGGTTGGAACTATGTGAACTGTAGTTCACATACTTCCAACTATTTCAATCGTTCGAGCTGTTCCAGCGGCGGAAAAGTCCGATCCGTCTGATCCGACTGATCCGTCCGATCTGATTGGAACCGTTGCGTTGGAACTGCTGAAAAGGATAAAATCATGATACAAAAAGTTAAGGAAATTAATATTGGCTCGGTCACAGTCGGCGGTGATCATCCCCTGGCATTAATTGCCGGGCTATGCGTTATTGAAAGCGCTGAGCATACGCTGAAAATTGCCTCCGCTCTCAAGGATATCTGTCTGCGGCTCAGTCTCCCCCTGGTATTTAAGGCGTCATACGATAAGGCCAATCGGACCTCTATTACTTCTTACCGGGGACCGGGGATGGAGGACGGTCTTCGGATCCTGGCAGATGTAAAAAGAGAATTGGATCTACCTGTCCTGACGGATTTTCATCGAGCAGAAGATGCCGTGGAAGTGGCGAAAGTGGTTGATATCATCCAGGTCCCCGCGTTTCTCTGCCGTCAGACCGATATTATTCTGGCTGCCGCTCGCACCGGATTGCCGGTGAATGTAAAGAAAGGCCAATTTCTGGCACCGGAAGATGTTGAACAGATCATCAAGAAGGTCGAGTCCGTTGGAAATAGAAAGATATTTATTACCGAACGCGGGATCAGCTTTGGTTATCATAACTTGATCAGTGATATGCGCGCTTTTCCGATTATCAGAAACCTGGGCTACCCGGTCATATTTGACGCTACTCACAGTGTCCAGTTGCCGGGAGGGGGAGAGGGAGTTACCGGGGGTGCCCGGGAGTATATTCCTTTTCTCAGTCGTGCCGCGGTTGCGGCGGGATGTGACGCGATCTTCATGGAAGTCCATGACCATCCGGAATCCGCGCTGTCGGATGCTTCCAGCGTTATTCCATTGAATGAACTGCCGGATCTGCTGAAGATGCTGATCCGGATTGATCAGGTAGTTAAAAATAATGAATAAAAATCAGCCGGAGAGAATAGTTGACATATGCCGGATCGGCCGTGAAGTTTTGAAGACTGAAGGTGAAGCGGTTCTGGCTTTGATCCCCCAACTGGGGGATGAATTTGAAGAGGCGGTGGATATGCTCTACCGCTGCCGGGGAAGGATTATTGTTACCGGCATGGGTAAGACCGGTATTATCGCCCGGAAGTTCTCCGCGACGCTGGCCAGTACCGGGTCGCCCAGTCTGACCCTTCACCCGGTTGAGGCGCTGCATGGCGATCTGGGTATGGTGGGAGAAGATGATGTTGTAGTCATGATATCGCACAGCGGCGAGTCGGAAGAGATAAAGAGCCTGATACCGTTTGTCAAGCGTATCGGGGTGCCTATTATAAGCATTACCGGGAACCCCGGGTCCACCCTGGGTTCCTACAGCGATGTAGTGATAAATGCCGGGGTAGAACGGGAGGCCTGTCCGCTTAATCTTGCCCCAACCTCCAGCACCACCGCGGCCCTGGCGATCTCTGATGCTCTGGCTGTCGCCCTGATTGAAAAACGTAATTTCAAGCCGGTGGACTTTGCCCGGCTTCATCCGGGAGGAGCGCTGGGGAAGAGACTGCTCCTCACTGTAGCCGATTTGATGAGGAAAGGGGATAAGAATCCGGTGGTGAAAGAGGATTCTCCGGTAAAAGATGTCATTCTCCGAATTACCGCTGCCCATGCCGGTGCCGCCGGTGTCGTAAATCGGGACGGACGTCTGAGTGGATTTTTTACCGATGGCGATCTCCGCAGGCAGATAGAAGTATATCCGGATATTCTGGAGATGCCGGTCAGATCGGTAATGACTAAAAACCCCCTGACAGTGGAGGAGAATCAGCTGGCGGTGGAAGCTCTCAGGATCTTAGGCGGTAGAAAAGTCGATGAGCTGCCGGTTATAAACCAGCGCGGAGAGCCGGTTGGAATGCTTGACGTTCAGGATCTGCTAAACGCGGGGATTGTATAGACGTATTAATAATTAAAGTTCTCATTAGCATTCCCGGATAACTGACAAAACACCACAGAACTACCCAAATTGAGCAATTCCATAATTAAAAACCGATTGGCCAAGATCAAGCTCCTCGTCCTCGATGTGGATGGAGTGCTTACCGATGGCAAGATATACCTGAGCGATCAGGGCGAAGAGATAAAGTCATTTCATGTCCGGGATGGGTCGGCGTTGGTCCGGTGGCAGGGGGAGGGGTTGAAGGTAGCGTTAATTAGTGGTCGAACTTCCGGTTCGGTGGAACGTCGTGCCCGGGAACTGGGGATATCGGAAGTATATCAGGGAATATCCGACAAGCTTCCAATCATAGAAGAACTTATGAAACGTTACTCTTGTGGGGAAGAGGAGACGGCTTATATCGGTGATGATTACCCCGATCTCCCTATATTTCAGCGGGTAGGATTAGCGATCGCGGTGGCCGATGCTCATCCGTCCGCGTTGAAGGCCGCTGATTATCAGACCACCAGCCGGGGAGGGGAGGGCGCGGTGATGGAAATTATTGAATTAATATTACGTCTTCGAAAGTGATGAAAAAGACTTTTCCCATCTTAGTTGTTGTAGGGATTTGCCTGGTATTCGCGGGACTGCTTCTCGCGGGAGAGAAGGATGCTGGTCTCAGGACAGATATCCCCTCACCCCTGTCGTCGCCAGCACCGGTTGTTAACCCAGCTGCCATTTTCTCCCCCTCGCCATCTTCCTCCCTATCTCCCTCTCCCCCTTCCTCCCCTTCTCCAACGCCGGTCCTGATTACCCCCACGCAGGAGGTGAGCGGTGGATTTACCAGATATATCCCGGATAAGAATGGAGATATGGAATGGGAGCTGGATGGGACCACGGTTAAATTTCTTTCCTCCACCTGTCTGGAGATTATGGATATGACGGCGACTTCATTATCCGCCAAGATCGGATATTTGACGATCACTGTCGGTAAAGTCTTGTATTATACAGATAGCAGGAGAGCTCAAGCGGATGGAGAACGGATTACCGTACGCCGTGAAAATATGGTTCTGACCGGCAGTGGCTTCTTATGGTCTCCCAGTTTGAAGCAGATCAGGGTTTTCGAGGATGTGAAAGTATTGATTAAGGAGAAGGGGAATATTGGACTCTTTCCGTTATGAAGATTGCCGCGATTATCTATTTGCTGATCTTAACTGTTTTTCTTCCAGCTGATTTCTCCTCGGTCAGGGGAGAGGAAGATTCGGTTGGTGATGATGACTGGACAGTAATTACCTGTGATGGTAATCTTTTGATGGATTACAATAAACAGCGGATTATATTCTTTAATAATGTACTGGTAAAAAATCCCCGGGGAAGTCTCAGGGCGGATCGTTTGATTATATTCTTAACTCCCGATGGAAAAAAAGTTGAGAGAACCGAAGGAGAGGGAAATATTCATATTCAGATGGAAGAGAAGACCGGAACTTCCGATAAAGTGGTATATTATCCTGAGGAAAAGAAGGCCATAATGTTAGGCAACGCGGTGGTCTCATCGGGAACCAACAGTGTCCGGGGTGGACAGATAACCTTCTACCTGGATAAGAAGGAGATGGAGGTCCGGGATGCCCCCGATCTCAAATACATCCCCGATGAGGATTACGATGTACATTTCTAAGTGCCTAAAGTGCGCTAAAGTGCCTAAAGTTGAAAGTTGTCGCTCTGCCAGGGAGTGGGGCCTCCGCACGATAATTGCGTAAGAAATAATATGTAAATTAGAGAGAGAGAAGCAAGTGAAACAAAATATTGGTTGCAGGTAATAGCAGAAGTAGATTTATCACTCTGAGAAAGAATAAAACCGGAATAAATATTGAATTCAGTGGATTACAGGCAATATTCACCTCTATCGGGAAAGCCGGAAAAGCCAGGCGAGGCGAACAACTTTAGGCACTTTCAACTCCTTTAAACCCGCACTTCAAACTTCTTTACAATGGAATTATTCAGAGCGGAAAATTTAGTTAAGTCCTATAAAAAACGCCGGGTAGTGGACCGGGTCAGTTTTCATGTCAACCGGGGAGAGATTGTAGGATTACTGGGGCCGAATGGCGCCGGCAAGACAACATCATTTTATATGATCGTTGGTCTGATCAAGGCCAACTCGGGTCGAGTCTTCTTCCAGCAGAAGGATATATCGCATTATCCGATGTCCCGTCGTGCTCGCCAGGGGATGAGCTATCTTGCCCAGGAACCATCGGTCTTCAAATATCTATCGGTTGAAGATAATATTATGGCCATCCTTCAAACATTGAAGATGAAATCGGCGGAGCGGAAGAGGAGACAGACCGAACTTCTTCAGGAGCTCGGAATTAATCATCTGGCTAAGAGCAAGGCCTATATGCTCTCCGGTGGAGAGAGAAGACGACTTGAGATTGCCCGGGCTCTGGTGACATCGCCTAAGTTCATTCTCCTGGATGAACCATTCTCCGGAGTGGATCCGATCGCGGTCTTCGAAGTCCAGCAGATTATCGTGGATCTAAAAAAACGGGGAATTGGGATCTTGCTGACCGATCATAATGTCAGAGAGACTCTGGCGGTTACTGACCGATCGTATATCATGTTTCAAAGCAGGATATTAATTTCCGGTACTTCCGAAGAGTTGATCAGCAGTCCCCAGGCCAGAGAGATATATCTCGGGGAACAGTTCTCGATGTAATAAATTAGCGCTTTGCGCTAATTTAGTTTTAAAAAAAGACCGTCGTCCCTGGATAGATCGGAAGAGCACACGTCTGAACTCCAGTCACACTGATATATCTCGTATGCCGTCTTCTGCTTGAAAAAAACAACCCCCCCCCCCCCACCCCCCTCCCCCCCCCCCCCCCCACCCTGATCCTTCTACCATGCCGTCTACTGCTAGC
>CAKZYZ010000271.1 GCA_937885075.1 uncultured bacterium
AAGGGCGGTTATGGCCTGATGGCCGTCTATGGTGACGATCCGACTACTGAAGACGTTGATGAAGGGGCAAAAGCGGGGGAAGTATTGACGATCAAAGTCAACGGTCGTGAAGTCATTGCTTCCGGAAGCCTCCCGGTCTTTGAACGTGAGGGAGAGACGAGGAGAGTTGACTTATAAGGGAAAAGGAAAAAGTTAAAAATCGAACCGCAGAATATCGAACATCGAATATCGAATGTCGAAGTAAAAGAAGCAGAGGCAAGGCAACTTCGACATTCGGAGTTCGATATTCTCTTCTAATTGGGGGCGAGGTAGGGGAATTACTTTTACCTTTTTACTTTTAACTTTAATCTGAGGATAAATGGATAAATCATGAGATCACATCGCATAATAACAATTCTATTTATTCTATCCCTCTTTGCGTCAGTTCCGGCCCACGCCTCGTATTTCCCTGATCCGACGCCGACGGCGGAGTGGGATCTGATCGGGGGGGAAATCTCCGGTGGAGTATTTGGGCTGGGGAGTGAGGTGGCGGCCTGGGACGCGGGTGGGACACTGCGCTTCCGGACTACTATAGATACCCTGGCTAACTTCTATGGTCTGTCGGCCTTTTACGGCCCCCCGGACGGCTCGACCGATCCCGATGACTTTACCTGGAAGGTATTTGATGGTTCGACTATGTATCTGGCCACTGTTAATGAGACGGGAACGACCTGGTACAATTATGTCGGAGGAACGCCGGGAGGCACTTTCATGCTTAATCTTGACCGCGGTGATCCGGTGGCAGTCGTCCCCGAGCCCGCGACCGTTATAACCCTTGGATTGATAGCCGGTTCAGGATTATTTGCCGGGATGAGGAAGAAGAGGAAAAAACAAAGTTAAAAATAAAGGACGACCCGAAAAATCCAGGATCCCGCGGTAGCGGAGCTACTTTGCGGGTATGGCTTCGCCCCCATTAGATAGGCTTCGCTTCTCACGGGGCAAGCATCTAACGGGGTAGGCAAAGGACTCAAAGAAAGGGAAAAAAGGTATTATAGTGGCTAAATTCCGAAAATCATGCTCATTCATTTTCTCAGTACTGCTATTCTACTTCGCATGCTCCTACCTTTTAGCAGACACATATAAGATACCTGCTTTCGGGGTTAATCAGGGAGGGTGCGGCAATAACTCCTCTAATAATAAACTTTCTTCTTCCAGTTTTTTCCTGGTTGATTCGGTGGGAGCTTCAACCATCAGCCTGGGAACGGGGGGAGAGCCTTATATCAGCGACACTTATTATTACGCTTATTTTAATGTTCTTTTCAGCGCATTAGACACAATCGCGCCTTCCGCCCCGGGAATTCCTTCAACAGATTCTCCCACTTATGATACGACCCCTACCTGGACCTGGACTGCTTCTACTGACAATGAGGGCGGATGCGGGCTAAAGAGCGCCGATCCTTATTTGGTTTATTGGAGTCAGACACCAGGAGGGGAGGAGTATAGTGATTATTCCAACACCCCCACCTTCACCCATCAAACCGAGCTTTCTTTAGACACCTGGTATCTCAAGGCTTATGCTTTTGATAAAGAAGGGAATAAATCTTCCGCCAGCGGCAATGGGCAAGTGCAAATAGTCACCCCGACGCCGACACCCAGTGTCACGCCGACGCCCAGTGTCACGCCGACACCCAGTGTCACGCCGACGCCCAGTGTCACGCCGACGCCCAGTGTCACGCCGACACCCAGTGTCACGCCGACGCCTTCAGTTACGCCGACACCTTCAGTGACACCTACGGTAACACCGACGGTAACGCCCAGCGTGACGCCGACAGCCAGCATTACCCCGTCGGTGACTCCTACGCCGACGGTAACGCCGACGGCGGTGCCGACCGCGTCACCTTCGCCCAGTGTGACTCCGACACCGACTATGACCCCGACCGCGATTCCGACCCCATCGATCACGCCGACCCCGGTTCCCACCGCCACTCCGGAATGGGAGTGCATGATCGATCTGACGGTGTATCTGCACGGTTATCTGGACGAGACGGCATTTGTCGACGCGGATAATTTCAGCCAGCAGACGGCGACGATGGTGGGTGAGTTCCGGTCATCAAGAGATATTCCGGGTTCGGAACAGTATTATTTCTATCTGGACGAACACGCAAACAGCGGCGCGGCCGGTCTGCCGGGATTGAGTCCGGGTAGCTATTATCTGTTGGTGAAACAGAAGCTATATGGAGGTACGTTCTTCAGCAGTACGGCCATGATACCTCTGGGCGCGAACCACTACCCGGTAATGAGCAATGATTGGATTCCTTTTACGGAAGGAGTGACTACCACTGTGAACTTCTCCGATCAGTGCAGCCTTGATTTCGTGGAGGCGTTTGCTTCCAGCCAGACGGATGCGTCATCCCCGATGATCGAACTGGGAACGACGGGGCGGTACTGGATGCTGGGAGGAGGTAATGCCAACGGGGATGTCATCATCAACATTCTCGATATCGGCACCTGGGACACTTTGATCAGCTATCCCGATTCAGATCAGCGGGGAGAGGATCGGTTCTCCGAGGACGGAAACTTTGACGGGAATGACCGGATTAATCTTTATGACTTTAACGTCTGGGCGCGGATGAGAGAGTTGGGGCAGACCTGGGCGCCTTATACGGAATAAGATAAAGTTAAAAGTAAAAAGGCAAAAGGCAAAAGTTTAAAAGCGAACCGCAGAATAATAAAAACGAAGTAAATAGGCAAAAATATAAAGAAGAGATTGCTTCGCTGACGCGCGCAATGACAGTTTACAAAGTGTGGAATGCGTAATTAAGAATGCGGGAAATGTCGTGGTAATAAGATTGATTCCGAAAAAGCTGAGGGAAGAGTAATGATGATACAGTTGATTAAAAAAATAACATATCCGGCGCTGATGATGGTTGGGTTATGCTTGACCTGTCTTCCCTCGGCTTTTTCGGAAGTGGATATCAATTTCAGCACGGATACCGACCAATGGCAGCGCAACGGGGTCTATGACGTGACCGTGCGATTGAATAATCAAGAGGGTACATCGATTGAGATAGCGGGGGCGCAGGTGGATTATAATTATGAATCGGCCGATTTCAAGGATATCGCGCCGACATTGATTCAGGATTATATCATCGGGTATGATTTTGCCACCGATCTGATCGACACCGGCACGGAGGGGGTGGTGTTGTACTCCAAACTGATCGCGGAGGCGGCCTCACCCAATTCTTTTACTCTGGCGGGTAGCGGCGTTCAGAATGTGGTGAAGTTCCGCTACCGGGTTATGAATAATGCTTCCCTGGGAGCAAGCAACTTCACATTTCGGAATGAGGCGGTAGTGCTGGAGCGTTACGGAGGGGGAGGGAGCGGGTCGTGCCTGGGGAGCGCCAATTCCGCAATTGTTTACATCATCGAAGATACCACTCCTCCCAATACGTATGCCAGCCCTTCCGGGACCACGCTCAGGTACGGCGATTCGACGTTGGTGGCGCTCAAGGAAACGGCGACGCCGGCTTATGACGATCTCCAGACCGTGTACTACGAGGTGGGGGAAGGCTCGGCGGCCAATCCCTCGGTTACCGGAAACTGGGTGGTGAAGGATGGGACGGTGCAGTTGCCGTTCAACACAGATGCCCATCCCGGCAAGTTTACCGATGTGCTCAAGTTCTTCGGGAGGGACAGTACGGGAAATCTGGAGTTTGGAGGCACGAATTGGCATACGGAGAACTATACGGTGGATGTGGTAAAACCCGGTTTTGACGTAAGTCCCGCCCGCGGCCCGGCACGGGTAAAGCTCAACGATCTGATCACGGTCACCTTTACCACCAACGAGACCCTGGGGTCCGACCCATCGGTCAGTGTAAACAGCCATGCGTTTGCCAAACACGGAGATTCGTCCGGCAATTATTATAAATATACC
>CAKZYZ010000272.1 GCA_937885075.1 uncultured bacterium
GGTATGTGATTGTTTTTTTTTTTTTTCAAGCAGAAGACGGCATACGAGATATATCAGTGTGACTGGAGTTCAGACGTGTGCTCTTCCGATCTCGGGGAGAAGGGTTGATCGGCCGGAACTTCATGGAATTCCTCCCTCCCCGGACCCAGACGGCGATCCGGAAACAGCTCTCCCTGCTCTCTCCCGATGTTCCGGTCACCACCTATGACCAGAAGAATATCGGGCCGGGCGGGTCGGTCACCTGGCAGGAATGGACCAACCGGGGGATATTCAATGCGGCGGGTGAACTGATCGAGATTCAAGCGGTCGGGCGGAATATTACCCAGCGCAAACAGGCGGAAATGGCCCTGCGGAGGAGCGAAAAGGAGTATCGCGCGGTAGTGGAGACCCAGAATGAACTGGTCTGCCGGCATCTTCCGGACGGCACCTTCAGCTTTGTCAATGAGGCACACTGCCGTTACTTCGGGATGAAACGGGAGGAGATCGTCGGCCGGCACTTTCTCTCTTTCACCGAGAAAAAATATCACAAGGCCATCCGGAAGCGTATCGCCGCGCTCTCCCCGGATCACCCCGTCAACGCCCATGAAGAAAGGGTTCGCCTCCCGGGCGGAGGACAGCGCTGGCAGGAGTGGAGCAACCGGGGTATCTTTGATGAGTGGGGACGGTTAATCGAGGTCCAGTCGGTCGGTCGGGACATCACCCAGCGCAAAGAGGCCGAACTGGCTTTAAAAAGTTCAGAGCAGGCGCTGCAGGAACAGAAAGCGATCCTGGAGCGAAAGAATATCGCTCTGCGCGAGGTTCTCGACCAGATAGAGGTTGAGAAGAAAGAGATCAAGGATGATCTGATTGCCAATATCGACAATCTTATCTTTCCGATTCTCCGAAAATTAAAGTCAGCAGAACCGAAATCCCACTCGAAATATATCAACCTGCTGGAGCGGAACCTGGAAGGGATGGCGTCCTCCTTCGGACGAAAGATCTCACAGGCCAGTTTGAAACTGACCCCCCGGGAGATCGAAATCTCCAATATGATCAAGAACGGGCTCACCAGCAAAGAGATTGCCGGGCTTCTCCACATCTCTATCAGGACTGTCAGCCTCCATCGCCAGAATATCCGGGGAAAATGCCGGATTAGCAATCAGAAGATTAATCTGGTGACTTTTCTCCAATCTCTTTAAATTAGCGGGTTCGCCGTCAAACCATAGAGAAGGTAAGCAGGTTTACAAGCACCCCGGATGAATCCGGGAGGCGATACTACATTTCCCACAAGGCGAAGCCGATACTACAAACCTTCCCGATAAAGTCGGGAAGTGATCCTATATAAATTTGCGAAAGAAGTGAGCTAATTCATATCCCCCGACCTATATACTTGCTTTATATAGTTATATAGTGGTTATTCTTCTGGCCTTGACTCCTCTCTTTTCTCGTGAGAAATTACTCCTCACAAGTAACCGGGCCGCCAACTTTTCGCGGGCTTCGGCTAAACCTAAAATTCCAGAAGGACCAACACCTCGATTGAGGAAAGGATTAGAGCCATGAATAAAATCAATGATGACAACCGGGTCAAGGCCGTTGCCCTGGCTCACGGGGCCTTCGGAACCCTGAATGGAAAGACCGCCAACGGGGTGATTCTTTACGAGGAAGAAGGCCGCTATAATGTGCTGGCCATCATCGACCGGGCGAAGGCCGGGGAGGATGCCGGCGAGGTCCTGGGGATCGGAACCCGGGGGATCCCCATCGTGGAGAGTTTTGAGAAGGCCCTGAAACTTAAACCGGAAGCCCTGATCCTGGGGGTCGCTCCTCCCGGGGGAAAACTCCCGGATGAGTGGCGGGAGAATATTAAGAGCGCGATCAAAAACGGGATGGATATCATCAACGGCCTCCATCAGTTTTTGAACGACGATCCGGAGTTCGCGGAACTGGCGAAGGAATACGGGGTCAGATTGGTCGATAACCGGCGGCCGCCCGAGAATTTAGTTCTGGCCAACGGGGAGTGCCGCTCCTGGAAGGTTCCGGTGGTGGCGGTCCTCTCCACCGACGCCGCCTGCGGCAAACATGTCTCAATTATGGAGTTTATGCGGTCGGCGAAAAAGGCCGGCTATAACCCCGGCTTCGTCGCTACCGGGCAGTCGGCGATGCTCCTCCAGAATGATGCCGAAGCAGTGGTGGATGCCATCCCGATAGACTTCGCCGCCGGTGAGGTAGAGCGGCTGACTAAACAATCGATTGAGAAGGGACGCCAGATCATCTTCGTGGAAGGACAGGGCTCACTCTCCCACCCCGCCTACGGTCCGGACTCGATGGCAGTCCTCTACGGCTGCTGGCCGGCCGCCACCATCCTGATCCACGACCCCTTCCGACCCCACCGGGCCCAGTTCCCCCAGTTCCAGGTCACTTCTCCCAATGAAGAGATCAAACTGATCGAGACCTTATGCCCGGATACTAAAGTAGTATGTATCGTCTCCGACGGCGAGGTCTACGGGGATTATATCAAGAAGACCGATGATGAGGTCCACGCGGCGGAGAAAGAGATTGAGAAAGAGACGGGACTTCCCACCGAGGATGTGCTGCGCTACGGGGCCGACCGTCTCTTTAAAGTCCTGGTCGGCTATCTGAAAGAGCATGGATATAAGTTAGCGCCTGCGGCGCTAACTTAGTGCGCCTTCACATAAATACGGTGACGTATTTTGAGCGTTGAGGCGCCCGATATGCAAGGCGCGAGAAGGGAGAATACTCTATAGTATTTATGTGACGGTGCACTTAGTCTTGAACCAAGACCGACATAATTATGTCAGGTCAGCGCCAATAGTTCTTTTAATGATTCTGGCGTTACTTTTATCGAATCTTAATTTCACTTTGTAAAATTAAGATTCTTGTCCCGATACTTAATATAAAACAACTCGGGATCCCGAATTATTTCGGGGAAATTTCGAAGCAGTAAATTGGCGCCGCAGGCGCTAATTTAAGGAGGTGCCTATGGTAAAATAAAGGACCTGTCACCGTTGACAATCTCTTAGCGTACGGGAGGAAAGAATTATGAAAAGAGCAGGTATTGACATATTCTGGCACCGGGGTGTAGTCCTGGTGCTGGTACTGGCGATAATCGGGTGGTTTGGGCTGACCTCATTATCCGCGGCGGAAAAATCCGCGCCCACCGAACTTAATATCGCGATCCCCTGTCTTACCGCGATTGAACAACCCTGGATTACGTCCTTGATCCAGGCCCTGGAGCGGGTCAAGGCGGAAAAGCCCCATGGTTTAACCATCAACTGGAATATATCCGAGAATATCGCTCCGGCCGACGCCGAACGGGTGATGAAACAATACGCCAAATCGGGGAAATACGGGATCATTCTTGATCACGGGACTTATCCGGAGGCAGATGCAAAGTTAAGCAAAGAATATCCCGACATCCTCTGGGCTTTTACGGGTTCCGGGCATAACCCCTTAGGGGGAAACGGATACTGGCTGGATGTCTACCTCCATGAACCGGCTTATCTCTGCGGAATAATCGCCGGGATGATGACCAAGAGCAATGTGATCGGGGCGGTCGCCTCATTTCCCTATCCCAATGTTGATCTTCCGATCAACGGTTTTATTGCCGGGGCTAAATCGGTCAATCCCGATATTAAAATCAGAATGACCTATCTGAATAGCTGGTGGGACCCTCCCAAGGGCAAGCAATCGGCCCTGGCCCAGATCGCGGCGGGCGCTGATTTTATCTACGCTGAACGGTTCGGACCTTTCGAGGCCTGCAAGGAGAAAGGGAAATTAGCTTTCGGCCATTTTGTCGACCAGAATTCCCTCGCCCCCGATGTCGTGGTCTCCAGCCCGGTAGCCCGATGGGATCCCGATCTGCGGACCATCATCGATGCTTGGTGGGATCATGAGACCAAGGGAAAACCCTATGACGCCCCGATGGAGAGGATCGTCTTTTTTATGAAAGACGACGGGAGTGAACTGGCCCCTTATCATAGCCTGGCCGATAAGATCCCCCCGGAAGTAAAGGCAGCCGTAAATAAGGCTAAAGCCGATATCATGAGCGGGAAATTAAAGGTCCCCTTCAATGTTAAACAGATCATTCCCGACTAATATATCCCAAAGAGTAATGCTCCGGGCAATGAACTGAACCGGATGCTGTATTGTTATCGGTGGAATAAATTAAGCTCGAATATCTTTAATTTTTCAGCCGATAACAATACGGCATCTTTAAAAAACTACCCCCCCGCCGAATCTGTGAAAGCCATCAGAACCGGTCACTGCCGGGCGAGACTACCGGCTAAATTAAATATCCCGGACAAAGATAATCGGTCGGGATTATCAGAAAATGATTTCAGGAGAACAGATATGAAAAACATCTTCCTCCCTTTAAGCGAAGCGATCCGGGATGGTGATGAAACCAGAGGATTAGAAGAGATCGATATATTACTCGGAGCGGGAGTCGCTCCGGTAGAAATTTTTTCCGGTTGTGTCGAGCCGACTTTAAATGATGTGGGAGAAAAATTTGCCGCCTTAATCATTTTTCTTCCGGAATTGATGCTGTCGGGACGGGTGGTAACTAAAATCCAGGCGAAGATCAAACCTCTTCTTCAAGGAGATGATACCGACGGATTACGGGGGAGAAAGGCGGTTATCTGCACGGTGAACGGTGACACACACGATATCGGGAAGAATATGGTTAAATTGATGATGGAAGTAAACGGATTTGAAATGCATGATCTGGGGACAGATGTTCCCGCTATTGCTATTATTAAAAAGGCGCAGGAAATTTCCGCCGACCTTATCTGTTTATCAGGATTGATGGTACCCTCACTCCCTTTTATGAGAGAAACCATAGAATTAACCAGAGCCAAACCGGGACTGGAAAAAGTAAAAGTAATGGTGGGCGGCGGTCCGGTTACCCGGGAATGGGCGGATACCAACGGAGCGGATGGATATGCCGATGACGCGGTAGGCGCGGTGAGGATGGCAAAAGATTTATGCGGGGAATAAAGGATATTTAACTATGAATCATAAAGCACGGTTGTTTGATATTATGGAAAGAAGCCTTACCGGACCGGTAATGGCGGAAGAGGATTTCGATTTAGAAGTCGTCGCTATGGGAATTCGCAAGATAGTAAAAAAGTATGAAATTAAAATTGGTGACGACAGCCTCATCAATTTCGATAAGGATCTGGCGGATCGGGTCTGGAATGCCGCCATAGAATTCCTGGCGGAATGCGGGGTATATTCGAAAGATACCGGAAGAATTATCCGTTTTTCTGAAAAAGAAATACGGGATTTAATAAAAATCGCCCCGGCCGAAACCATCTACGGGACCGGTAACGATGCGGTCCTGGAAGTGGCGCGGACACCGGACGATACCAGGCTCTGCCTTAATAACGGGGGTTCAGTGGGAACTCCGTGCCCGAATGAATATTTTATCCCGGTTATGGCCAGCTATATGCAGGAACCGCTGGTAGAGATGCACTGCCCCACCACCAATACCTATAATATCACCGGAAGTGAAATCAGAACCAGAACTCCCCTGGAGATCGCCGCCGCCTGGGAGCAGGTAAGCTTGTTTCAACATGTCGCCGGGATGTTCGGCAGACCGGGAATGGCTCACCATGGTATCGGGATAAGTGTAAGTGATGTGGGACATCTCTCGGCCGGACACCGGATGCAGAAGACCGACAGTCATTGTTTCGGGATAATTTCCGAGCTGAAAGCGGATAATGCCATCCTGAATAAAATGGCTCATCTGGTCATGCTTGATGCCACGACCTCACCCTATGCCAATCCAATTTATGGCGGCATGGGGGGAGGATTGGATGGCCAGACAGTTTTAATGTGCGCGGAGATGATCGCCTTAAGCGTCGTATTCTTGGCCAATACCTGCGGAACCAGCCCCACTCATCCCATACATTTCTGCACTACCACGAAAGAAATATTACAGCAGATCAGCGTCTGCTTCTATGCCATATCACGGAATTCGACCCTCTTAACCAGAATGACTCAGACTATGGTCGGGGGACCGGTGACAAAAACCTTCCTCTATGAAATTATTGCCGCGACCCTCGTGGCGGTAAAAGCCGGGATATCACAGATAGATGGTCCCCGGGGCGCCACCGGGGCAGTATCAGGCGCCTGCACCGGATTGGAAGCGAGATTCCAGGGTGAATTAATCCGCGCCGCGGTACAGATCGATCGGGAAAAAAGCGAAGAGATTGTCCAGAAAGCTTACGCTAAATATAAAGATGACCTGGCTAACAAACCATACGGAAAACCATTCTGGGAAGCCTATGATTTAAAGACTCTCAAACCCACAGACGAATGGCGACAGATGTATGAGGAAGTAAAAGATGAAGCTATCTCCTGGGGTCTGCCCCTTTAGAAATATGGCGCCGAAATAAACTGTGTGAGCCTATTTATTCAGACCTGGAGTAGGATCTATCATATTATATTCGATCAAGAACTGGGAGTATAAGATGACAACATCATTAGTCAGGCTGATGGAGACGCTCGAGCGGGCCCGGGACGGCGACCCCTGTACCAATCGGGAGTGGGAAACAAAAGTTATTCCGGAGACGGTCAAAAAATACTTAAAGAAGTTTGATCTGGAGCAGACCTTCAATAACGAGGAACCGGTCAACCAGGATCCGGAGTTGGCCGACCGCTTCTTTGAGGCGGGGCTTTCAATGGCGGCTGAGATCGGGGTTCTGATGGTCGATACCGAGTCGGTCATCCGGTTCAGCCGGGAGGAGATTCTGGAAGCGGTCGAGCGGGCCCCCGATCACGTCAAACTGGGAAGAGACAGCGACCGGATCACGATGAGAACCCGCCGGCCGGAAGATAAAATTCCCCCGGTCTTCGCCGGGCCGCTCAGCATTCAGGTCAGCGAGGAACTCTACATCCCGATCACCGAGGGGATGCTGAGAAGCCCCCATGTACAGGTCCAGGAAGGTCCCTCAATTGACACTGTCTTCGGTCTCCCGGTCTACTCCGGCACCCCTTTTGAGACCGCGGCGGCGCTCCGGGAGAACCGGCTCCGGTCCGAGGCCCAGTGGCGGGCGGGGCGATGCGGCATCCCCAACCAGTCAATTGCCTCCAGCACTACCGAGTATGGACAGCTGGGCGGATTTGCCGGTCAGACCCGGCCGGATAATCCGGCGATCTGCCTGATCCTCCACCCGGCCGAACTGAAGATGCATTATGCCAGTTTTCATAAGGCGGTGGTGGGGATGGGCTACGGGGGCTACATCTACAGCGGTTCCTACGCCATGATCGGGGGCTATAGCGGCGGGGCGGAAGGCGCCACCCTGACCGCCATTGCCACCGAACTTCTGCAATTCCCGCTTATGCAGTGTCATTTTTCAGCCGGCACCATCTATGATATCCGGTTTGATTCCAGCTGTAACCGGCATTCTCTCTGGGCGATGAGCGTAGCCTCCCAGGCAATCTCCCGCAACACCCATGTCCTCTTCGCCAAGATGATCAATCAGACCGCCGGTCCCGGCACTTACGAGATCCTCTGGAACTGCGCCGCCGGGCTGCTCTGCGCCGGTGCCTCGGGGATGACCTATACCGTCGGACCCCGCTCGGCCGGGGGACGGTTTAAAAATTATATCACGCCGCTGGAAACCTGGTTCTGCGGACAGGCGTTTCACGCCTCCGCCGGGATCAGTCTGGAGAAGGCGAACGAGATCGTTCTCTACCTGCTCAGCCGGTACGAGGACCGGCTGAAAGAGATGCCCAAAGGCCGGAGTTTCCCTGAGTGCTTCGATATCCGGACCCTGGAGCCATCTCCGGAATGGCGCAAGATCTACGATGATGTCTGCGATGACCTGGCCACCCGGGGCCTGGTACTGGACCGGAAGTAATTCTCCCTCGGTAAATTAGCGCCTTCGGCGCTAATTTATCTGGACCCCGATTGAATCAATCGGGGTCTGTTGCTTAAACTAAATTTATTTTAGCAATGCAACACGAAAAAATGCTTTCCTAATCTCATCCAATATTTCATACTTATTACTTGAGTTAATTATTTACCAAAGTTGAACAAATCGAGATCTCGATGGATATCGGAAAAATCCCGAAATAGGGACATAACACCTATATAAATCTCATGAAGGTAAATGCCAGCCGGACTAAAAAACAGCTTTTAGATGAACTGGCAACCCTGCGAGCGCGGGTTAAAGATCTGGAAAAAGTTGGGGGTAGAACCGGACCGAGGGCCAGGGGACGGAGAAAACCCCGATCACAGTTCCGGAAGATTCTGGACGCTCAGGATGAGCTGATCTCCCGGTTTCTTCCTGATGGAACCCTGACCTTTGTCAACCGGGCTTACCGGGAGTATTCCGATCCCCGGGGAGAAGGGTTGATCAGCCGGAACTTCATGGAACTCCTTCCCTCACGGACCCGGGCGGCGATCCGGAAACAGATCTCCATGCTCTCCCCCGAGGTTCCGGTAACAACCTATGACCAGAGAAATGTGGGGCGGGACGGAACAATTACCTGGCAGGAGTGGAGCAACCGGGGGATCTTCAATGAGGCGGGAGAACTGATTGAGATTCAATCGGTCGGACGTGACATTACCCAGCGCAAACAGGCGGAACTGGCCCTGCGGCGGAGTGAAAAACAATACCGGGCCGTGGTGGAGACCCAGAATGAACTGATCTGCCGTCATCTGCCGGACTGCACCTTTACCTTCGTTAACGATGCTCACTGCCGTTACTACGGCCTGAAACGGGAGGAACTGATCGGCCGGAATTTTCTATCGTTTACCGTGAAGGAGGACCATAAGAACGTCCTCAAACATATCGCCCGGCTCTGCCCGGAGCACCCGGTCAATACCCATGTGGAACGGGTTCTGCTCCCCGGAAATAAATACCGCTGGCAGGAGTGGAGCAATCGAGGTATCTTCGACGAGTGGGGGAGACTGGTAGAGATTCAGTCGGTCGGCCGGGATATCACCAAGCGAAAAGAGGCCGAGCGAGCTTTAAAATCCTCGGATAAGGAACTGCGGGCACAGAAAGCGATCCTGGAGCAAAAAAATATCGCTCTGCGGGAGGTTCTCGACCAGATAGAGATTGAGAAGAAAGAGATCAAGGATGATCTGGTCGCCAATATTGATAATCTTATCTATCCCATTCTGCAGAAGTTGAAATCGGAGGTTCCTTCGGGTTGCTCAAAATATATCCACCTGCTGGAACGGGCCCTGGAAGGGATGGCATCTTCTTTCGGACGGAAGATATCACAGACCAGTCTGAAGCTCACCCCCCGGGAGATAGACATCTGTAATATGATCAAGAACGGACTCTCCAGCAAAGAGATCGCCGGGCTGCTCTATCTCTCCCTCAAGACCATCAACCGTCATCGCCAGAATATCCGGCGTAAATGCAATATCCGGAATCAGAAGATCAATCTGGCGACTTTCCTCCAGTCTCTTTAAAGAACCTCGCTTCGCAACTTATTTAACCGCGGATTAAGCGGATTAGAGAAAAAACCAATCCAGACTGCCCTCGGTTTACCGGGGTTCGTGAATTTCTGTAGTATAGTCCTTCACTCCGTTTCGGACTTGTATTAAATGTAGGATATGTAGTATCGCCCCGCACATAGTATGTGCGGGGCTTGGAAAACTGCAAGCACCTGCCTGCCGGCAGGCAGGAAGCGATCCTACAATTACTACAAAGAATGCCGGAGGCATTCTGATCCTACAAGTCCTGAAGCGGAAGCGAAAGGACAATATCTCCTGATCTCCTGATATTCTGATACCCTTCCCACTGGTCCCCTGATTTTCTGATACACTTTTTTAGTTCTTATCCATCGGCTCAACCAATGATTATACTTTAAGCTGGTTTTGTTCAGAAGCTGGAATAACCATTAAAGATGGTTATAGCGTGGTTATTCTACTGGCCTTGACTGATCTCTTGTCTCGTGAGAAATTACTCCCAACAAGTAACCGGCCCGCGGACTTTTCGCGGGAACCGGCTCAACCCGGAAAAACCGAAATAACCACCTCCTAAATTTAAGGGAAGGGATATCGCCATGAATAAAATCAACAATGACAGCCGGATCAAGGCGGTGGTACTGGCCCATGACGCCTTCGGGACCCTGAAAGGCAAGACCGCCAACGGGGTAATCCTCTATGAAGAGGAAGGACGCTATAATGTGCTGGCGATTATCGATCGGGCCAAGGCCGGCGAAGATGCCGGGGAGGTCCTGGGAATCGACACCCGGGGGATCCCGATCGTGGATAGTTTCGAGGAAGCCCTGAAACTCAACCCCGAAGCTCTGATCCTGGGGGTAGCTCCTCCGGGGGGCAAACTCCCGGATGAGTGGCGGGATAATATCAAGAGCGCGATCAGAAACGGGATGGATATTATCAACGGGCTCCATCAGTTTCTCAATGACGATCCGGAGTTCTCGGAGCTGGCGAAAGAATACGGGGTGACACTGGTTGACAACCGGCGGCCTCCAGCCGACCTGGTCATTCTTGACGGCACGGGCCGGGAGATCAAGGTCCCGGTTATCACGGTCCTCTCCACCGACGCCGCCTGCGGCAAACATGTCTCCATCATGGAGTTCCTCCGCTCGGCCCGGAAGAAAGGCTATAACCCGGCCTTTGTCGCCACCGGGCAGTCGGCCATGCTGCTGCAGAACGACGCGGAAGCGGTTATTGACGCCATCCCGATCGATTTCACCTCCGGTGAAGTGGAGAGACTCTGCCTCCGGGCGGCGGCGACCGGAAAGGATATGATCTTTGTCGAGGGCCAGGGATCGCTCTCCCATCCGGCCTACGGACAGGCCTCTCTGGCCGTCCTCTTCGGGAGCTGGCCCGACGCGGTCATCCTGATCCATGATCCCTTCCGTCCCCACCGGGCCCAGTTCCCCCAGTTCCAGGTCGCCACCCCCAATGAAGAGATCAAGATGATCGAGACCCTCTGCCCTTCCACCAAGGTGGTAGGGGTAGTATCCGACGGTGAGGTCTACGGCGAATATATCCGGAAGACGGATGATGAGGTGAGAGCCGCCATGAAGGAGATCGAGCGGGAGACGGGGCTGCCCACTGATGATGTTCTGCGGTTCGGAGCGGACAAACTATTTGACGCGCTGGTTGAATACTTGAAGAAATAAGGAGGCAAAAGATGGCCAAAATAATCGGTGTATGTGGAAGTCCACGAACCGGGGCGACTGAATATTCCCTCAAACGGGCCCTGGCCGCGGCGGAGTCGGTGCCGGGGATTGAGACCGAGCTGATTCTGCTCAAGGGCAAGAAGATTCATCGCTGCGTTCATTGCAATCGCTGTGCTGAATCGGAGACCCCCCTGCCCAACTACTGTATCTACGATGATGACATGAAGGGGATAATCGACCGGTTCGTTACCGCGGACGGGATCATCATCGCCACCCCGGTCTATGAAATGTCGGTGACCGGGCTCCTGAAGGATTTCATGGATCGCCTCCGGTCTTTTATCTTTGAGAGCGTCCATCGGAAGCAGAACGCTTTTGTCAATATGCCGGTCGGTGGGTGCGGCCGCGCC
>CAKZYZ010000273.1 GCA_937885075.1 uncultured bacterium
AGATCTACACTCTTTCCCTACACGACGCTCTTCCGATCTCAGAAAATATCTGATATTTACCATAGCGATCCTATCCATTGCCTGTCTGGCTCAACCGGGCCAGGCAGCGGAATATACAGGTAGCTCTGTTATATGGCCGAACCAGGGGACTTTTACCGGGACTGCTTTTGTCACTGAAAGTGGATTGGTGACTGATGTTAGCCTCTATATAGCCAATGCCCATACTTACCAGGGTTTCAACTTTAACACCATAATCTTAACAGCTCCGGATAATATAACACAGATCGAACTTTTTAATATGGTGTCATCACCCATCAGCGGGAAATCACTCTATATGACCCGGTTTATTGATACTGCTTCGATCAACATTACTGATGGGAATCCTCCTTATGCCGGATCATTTAGTCCCGCGGAGAATTTTTCCACTTTTGATGGAAAATGGATGACCGGGACCTGGACTCTTGCAGTCTATAACGACGCGCTTAGTACCAGCAACTCAGGCGCCGTCACCGATTGGACTTTGATCATCAATCAGCCCACACCTGTTCCTACCTCCACGCCTGATCCCACTCCGTTTCCCACCCCCGGTCCGATATGTTACCACAATTTTCCGGGCTCATCATTTTCCTGGCAGAGTGTTGGACCTACAACTGAATCTATTTTTATCGGCAGTCAGGGGATCATTACCGATGTTAATCTTAATATAAGCGCTGATTGTGCTACCAGTCTGGATTCGATCAGTATATCTCTGCTGCCCCCATCAGGTCCAGGGGTTGATTTATTTCAGCAACAGGACCTATCGGGGTATTCACTTTACTTGACCACCTTTGACGATGCGGCGGATAAGTCAATAACCGCTGGTGATGCCCCATATATAGGATTATATAAACCGGTGGATAATCTGGCTCTTTTTAACGACCAGACATTGACCGGGGATTGGTCATTAGTAGTCTATAACGGTGATGGCGGCAATACCGGAAATGTAACGGATTGGAGTCTGGATATATTCTGCTGGGGTTACCTTGCGACCCCGAGTGTTACCCCGACGCCGAGTGTCACCCCAACCACGACCATGACCCCAACACCGCCGCCGACATCAACGCCACCTCCCACTCCGTATGGGAATTGCCCGGCTACATTCGGGGATGCATTTACCGCGCCTGGGCAGGAAGTGACCTGGGGTCCCATCATCGTCAACGACCCGGGGTTGGTAAAGAAGATCACAGTGAAGATCGATCGGTTTGATATAACTAAGGATGGAGATCTTGACCATGTTGGCATGTGGCTGGTTTCTCCTGACGAGACCGTTGTGGAACTCTTCCCCAAACACCAACTCGAGGAACATTCTCTCTCTGCTACCTGGTTCGATGATGCGGCTCAAAGGGGGATTGCCGAGGGACTTGGGCCTTATATCGGGCGCTGGCGGCCTACCGGGCACCTCTCCGACTTCTATGGAAAAAAAATACCAGGGATCTGGTATCTGGTTGTCTTCAATGATTATGTCTGCAGACCCCAGCCCTGTGAGGAATGGTCCCGGATGAAAGAGAATTGGCAGCTTGAAATCTGCCCGCAGCCGACCAAGACACCGACTCCCACACCGGGTGTGCCAACCCCAACACCGACGCCGACGATCTGGCCTTCACCCCCATCATCTCCAACCCCAGCTCCACCGGTCTGTCAGGACTATAATGGCGCCTCATTTTCCTGGAGCGATGTAGGGACATTTGTAGATACAATCGATATCCCCGATGTCGGTTTGGTCACCGATGTTAAAGTTGAGATTACTGCCAGGTGCTCTGATGATCTTGATAATGTTGGTATCTACCTGCGTTCTCCCTCCATGACAGATGTTGCTCTCTTTGAAAAACACAAGATAGAGGAGCATGCTCTCTACAAAACGGTATTTGATGACGCTGCGGAAAAGATTATTACAGATGATAGCCTTGTTTCCCCCTATCTGGGTTCATATCGTCCCCAGGGGTTGTTATCTGACTTTGACGGTGAGTGGGTTAGCGGAACCTGGACGCTCCTCGTCTACAACGATTTGGGTGCTAACACCGGAGAAGTGACAGAGTGGATATTAACTGTTTGCAAGATTCCTACGCCAACATCTACTCCCCCGGTTACTCCCACACCAACACCAACGCCTTTATCAACTCCGATGCCCATCCTCCAATCCGGAGATTACGATGGCGACGGGACCTCCGATATAGGCGTATTTCGTCCGTCAACTGGCTTGTGGTCGGTCCGATCGCTGGGGACCTCTTGGTTCGGGGAGTTGGGTGACTTCCCCGCCAGTGGTGATTATGCCGGCGACGGTACTACGGAGATAACTATCCACAGGGCTTCCTCCAGTCTCTGGGCGGCTTCCGGGGTAACTCGGGTCTACTTCGGAGGGAGCAGTGATACTACTGTTCCCGGTGACTATGACGGTGACGGGTTCTGCGATATTGGGATCTACCGCTCTTCTTCTGGTCTTTGGGCGATCCGGGATGTGACACGGATCTATTTCGGAGCTTCCAGCGATTATCCCATCCCGGTTGATTATGATGGAGATGGGTCCTGCGACATCGCCGTCTTTCGTTCTTCCAGCGGCCTCTGGGCGATCGATGGCGTAACCCGGGTTTACTTCGGAGTGAGTGGCGACCTCCCCGTTCCCTGTGATTATGACGGTGATGGATCGGCCGATATCGGGATCGTCCGCTTCCCCTCCGGTCTCTGGGCAATCCAGGGGATCAGTCGCTTCTACTTCGGAACTGCGGGAGACTATCCGGTCCCGGCTGATTACGATGGTGATGAGACTTGTGATCCGGCGATCTGGCGTTGTAGTTCCGGGCTCTCGGCGGTAAGGGGAGTTACCCGGGTGTACTATGGTGTTTGCGGGGATATCCCTGTAGCGAGATAAGAAGTGCCTAAGGTGCGCTAAAGTGCCTAAAGTTGAAAGTTGTCGCCTCACCTGGTGTTGGACAGCCGCATGATAATTGCGGAAGAAAATGAAATGGATAATAAAGAGTTTTCTGAGGGGATTGAGAAGAGGACTCGTAAGTTTGCGGTTAGGATAATCAGGCTATCGACCGAGTTGCCGAATACTCCGGAAGGCCGGGTTATTAGATATCAGCTCACTAAAGCTGGTACATCAGTAGGCGCAAATTATCGCGAAGCGAACCGGTCAAGAAGTCAGGCGGATTTTTATAACAAGATAAAAATAAGCGAGAGTGAAGCAAGCGAAACACAATATTGGTTACAAGTAATAGTAGAAGCAGATTTATTACCCTGGGAAAGAATAAAACCAGAATATAACGAAAGCAGTGAATTATTAGCAATATTCACCTCAATAGGAAGCACTGGTAAGAGCAATAACACATAAGTAGGGGAATAACTGTAGTACTTCAAACTCCAGTAGGCCACGGGTTTGGCCAAAATACTAAAACCAGCAAAACCAGTCGAAAGCGAACAACTTTAGGCACTTTAGCGCACTTTAGGCACTTTCAACTTCTTTACCCCCCATGCAATTTGACAATCTTTTACAATTAATGGAGACCCGCCTGGCCTCGGACATCTATCTCAAGGCAGGGCACCCCCCCTTCTTCCGGATCAGCGGGGAGATTGGGCCGCTCTCTGAACATCTGCCTCTGACCGAAGATGATATGCAGGGCTTTGCCCGGCATGTCCTGGATGAGAAACAACTCAATCAGTTGGAGAGTGATCGGGAGATGGATGTTGCCTACTCTCTCGGAGGGGGCGAGCTCAGGTTCCGGATCAACTTATTCTACCAGCAGGGTGCTCTCGGGGTTGTCTGCCGGCGGATCAAGCGTGAGGTTCAGACCTTTGCCGACCTGAACCTACCGGTTAAAGTGCTGGAGAAGCTCTCGATGGAACCCCGGGGTTTGATCCTGCTCGCCGGCGCCGCCGGGAGCGGTAAAAGTACCACCATGGCCGCCATGATCAACTATATCAACCAGCGGAAGAGTAAGCACATCATTACAATTGAGGACCCGGTTGAGTTCACCTATGTAGAAGACAAGTGCATCATCAATCAGCGGGAAGTCGGCTACGATACCCGTAGTTTTAAGGGAGCTCTGAAGTATGTCATCCGGCAGGCGCCCGATGTGATCGTGATCGGCGAGATGCGTGATCTGGAGACAATGACCAGCGCGATTATGGCGGCTGAAGTCGGTCACCTGGTTATCAGTTCTCTCCACACCATTGATGTCAGTCAGACATTAGAGAGAATAATCAACTTCTTCCCCGCCTTCCAGCATGCCCAGATCAGGATGCAGCTCTCCTTTGTTTTAAAGGGGATTGTATCCCAGCGTCTGATATCCCGGAAAGACGGAGGGGGGAGGGTCCCCGCCTGCGAAGTATTGATCACCAGTCCCACCGCGCGGAAACAGATCATGGATGGAAAGACCGGTGAATTGATCAAGACCATTGAGGCGGGAAAGCTAGTCGGTATGCAGACTTTCAATCAATCCATCCTCAATCTCTACCAGGCCGGAAAGATCGGTTACGAGGAAGCAATGGAGAACTCCGATAATCCTGAGCTTCTTGAACTGGCCATCAAGGGAATCTTCACTGGGACGGATACATTTAAAGTTTGAAGTTTGAAGTGCCTAAAGTTGAAAGTTGTCGCTTTCGACGAGTGTAATGTTCCAGTGAAACCCGTCATCTCGTAGCGGCTGCCTTTAGGCTGCCACATGATGGCGACCTGAAGGTCGCCTCTACGAGCCCGGGGCAACGTGGTTTACTGAAAGCTTACAAGAACATCGACATAAGATGGTATTTATTGCTTTGACATATAACGTTATGCGTTATATGTTATATTGCCATGATAGAAAGCTTTAAATGTAAAGAAACTGAAAAGATATTTTACCGGCAATTCTCGAAAAGAATTCCTCATGGAATCCAGAAGATAGCATTTAGAAAACTCAGAATGCTGAATCGAAGCACAAATATTCAAGACTTAAGGATCCCTCCAGCGAACCGACTTGAACGTCTATCGGGAAAACGAAAAGAGCAATATAGTATACGCATAAATGATCAATGGAGAATCTGTTTTAGATGGCACAATGGAAACTCTGATGAAGTTGAAATTGTTGATTATCATTGAGGTGAAAATATGAAAAAGATATCGCCGGTTCATCCTGGAGAAATACTGTTTGAGGAATTCTTGAAGCCGATGCAGATAAGCCAGAATAAGCTCGGGCAGAGTCTTGGGGTTTCTCCTCGTCGAATCAATGAAATTATTCATGGGAAGAGGAGTATAACGGCAGATACAGCGCTTCGTCTTGCCGCATATTTTGGTAATTCTCCCCAGTTTTGGCTTGGTCTCCAGATGGACTATGATCTTGACATGGCTGAAGACATTCTTTCTGCAAGAATTAGCAGAGAAGTTCATTGTATGGTTGGCGCTCAACTTATTGCTTAAGAATTTCAATAAATTGAAATTCAAAGCATTTTTACAAAGTAAAAATTACAGATAAAATTTTCAGGAGTAAAATTTTATGCACCTCAAGGAGATACTGGAACTGGTTGTAGCTAAAAAAGCGTCCGATCTTCATATTACTATCGGGGAACCTCCTATTATCAGGATAGACGGGGATTTGATCCATACTGATTTTCCCACCTTATCCGCGGATGATACCAAGGCCCTTATCTATGGTATTCTCAACGACAGTCAGAAGGTTCGGTTTGAAGAAGACCTGGAATTGGATCTATCCCTCTATATCCCCGGCATCAGCCGGTTCCGGGTCAATGTCCACCAGCAGAAAGGATGCGTGGAAGCGGCCTTTAGAACCATCCCGATGGATATTCCTCATATCGATACTCTGGGACTTCCCGAGATAGCCAAGGAACTGGCCCGCAAGCCAACCGGTTTGGTGTTGATCACCGGACCGACCGGGACTGGTAAGAGTACCACTATGGCGGCGATGGTTGATCTGATCAATCGGGAACGTCGCTGCCTGATTATCAGCGCGGAAGACCCGATTGAGTACCTCCACACCAACAAGAATAGTATTATCAAGCAGCGGGAGATAGGATCCGACACACACTCCTTTTCCGCCGCTCTTAAGCATGTTCTCCGGCAGGATCCTGATGTACTCCTGGTTGGAGAGATGCGTGACCTGGAGACAATCTCTACCACCATCACCGCGGCTGAGACCGGGCATCTGGTTATCTCCAGTCTCCATACCCCGGATGCCGCGCAGACAATCGACCGTCTGATAGATGTTTTTCCCCCCGCGCAGCAGAAGCAGGTTATGGTTCAGTTAGCCGGCTGTCTCCAGGGCGTTATGGCCCAGATTCTTTTCCCATTGAAGAGTGGGACCGGCCGCGCGGTAGCGACCGAGGTTATGATCGGGACTGCCGGGGTGAGGAATGTGATCAGGGAGCACAAGACCCACCAGATCCCCACCTTGATTCAGACCGGTTCCCAGTACGGCATGCACAGCATGGATCACTCTCTGAAGCAGTTGGTTCTGGATGGTAAAGTGAGTTACTCCGAGATAGTCGGATATATAAAAGATCCGGATGTTTTAAGAGATATCCCGGATTCACTGAAAGAGGATGAAGGGGAGGAGGGAGTGGCTGCGGATATAGAAGGGGTTGAGCCGGAGAAAGAGAAGAAAAAGGGGTTTGGGAGGCGGTTTAAAAAGAACAGATGAACATCCAACGTTCAACCCGCCTTCGCCAAGGCTATGGCGGGCAGGCTGCTCAACTTCCAACGTTCAACGAAAAGCCGCCGAGCCGAGGCGAAACAATTAGTGTGAATTAGTGTAATTAGTGGACAGCAAAGCCGCCAGACCGAGGCGAAATAATCAGAGTAATCCGTGAAATCCGTGGACAAAAAAAAGGGGGGGAGGTTGGGGAACCGTCAACAGTCAACCGTCTTATAGTGATAATCGCGATAGTTAATCAAAAAGGAGGTTGTGGAAAGACCACCACTGCTGTTAACCTCAGTGCCTGCCTGGCAGAGAGGGGGCGGCGGACATTATTGATCGATCTTGATCCTCAGTCTAATGCTACATTGGGGCTCGGTATCAAGGTTGACGCGGATAAGAGTATCCATCGGGTTCTGGTGGATGATGGGTTTACCGCCGCGGAGGCTGTCCTGCCGACCGGCGTCTATAATCTCGATATTATACCGGCTACGATCATGCTCTCCGGAGCTGATCTCGATCTGGCCAATGTTATGGGAAGGGAGAGCATCTTAAAGAATAAAATTGCTTCCATCTCCGATAATTATAACTATATACTTATTGACTGTGCTCCATCATTGAGTCTGTTGTCAATAAACGCGCTTTCGGCATCGGATGAGGTATTGATTCCTATTCAGTCCCATTACTACGCGCTGGAAGGGTTGAAGCTATTATTCCAGACAGTTAATATAGTTAAATCAAAACTCAACTATAATCTGGCTATTATGGGGATATTGCCGACTTTCTATGATGGAAGAACCACCATCAGCCGGGATGTCCTCAGCGGTCTGAGAGACTACTTCGGTTCTCGTATTCTCAATACGGTAATACGGGTTAACTCGAAGCTGGCCGAGGCGCCCAGCGCCAATGAGCCGATCCACATCTACGCCCCCGGTTCCCGCGGCGCGAAAGACTACGGAAACCTGGCGGATGAGATACTGGAAAAAGGGCAAATATTGAACCTGGCGAAGAAGTTGAAAGTGCCTAAAGTGCCTTAAGTGCCTAAAGTTGTCGCCTTCACCCGGTATGTGGGCATTGGGCATAGGCGCGGCAAAACGATTGGAGCTGTTGAAACGGTTGGAACGGTTGCCGGGATAATCGAGGTTAAAAACTCATCCTACAGGATGAATTAAATTTTCAAGGAAAATTTAATGGTGTTTCTGCTCAGACACTAGTTATACATATTATTTATTTTTTCAGGTTGATCAGACAAATCAGGTGATTATAAAAGGGGCCGAGGTTGGGGCCAATCCTATTCAATCACATTCCCGTCAATACTGCCGGGTCAATGACAATCGTCTGTTTAAATTAAAGAGGCCGAGGCAGGGGAATAATTTGCGGAATTCGCGTAATTCGTAGTTCAATAAGCCGCTCAGCCGAGGCGAAACAATCAGAGTAATCTGTGTAATCCGTGGACAAAAAGGGGCCGAGGCAGGGGATTATTTGCGGAATTCGTGTAATTCGTAGTTCAATAAGCCGCTCAGCCGAGGCGAAACAATCAGAGTAATCTGTGTAATCCGTGGACAAAAAGGGGCCGAGGTAGGGGATAATTTGCGTAATTCGCGTAATTCGTAGTTCAATAAGCCGCTCAGCCGAGGCGAAACAATCAGAGTAATCTGTGTAATCCGTGGACAAAAAGGGGCCGAGGTAGGGGATTATTTGCGGAATTCGTGTAATTCGTAGTTAAATTATGGCCGAAGAAAAGAAAAAATCAGGGTTGCAGAAAGATATCTCTTCCATCTTTGCCGGGCTGGAGGATATTGATAACGGCCGGGCGGAGAAGCCTCGCGTCCCTCCGGAGAAAGTTCCCGCTCCATCCGTACCGGGTGCATCTCACTCCGGTCCGGTGCCTCCATTGCCCGCCTCGAAGTTAAATGATTCTCCGACCTCGTCCTCTCCATCAATAACAGTATCGGAGAGTCTGATCTCGTCTGGAAGTTTTCCGAAGCGCCGGAATACTTTTATCGGGCTGGACATCGGTTCCTCATCGATCAAGTTAATTCAGCTTTATCCGGTCTCAGAAGGATGGGAGATAGGAGGCTATGCCATCCAGGAGTTTCAGACCGGTGGTACGGGGAAAGGCTTCGGTGAGAGTGAGCATTTTGCCCGGCGCTTAAAAGAACTCTTTGCCTCCGCCGGGATTCCCAGGAGCGGTGTGATCTGCTCCCTCCGGGGAGACCAGGTAAGTACCAGCTTAATCCAGTTGGCCCGGATGCCTAAAGGGGAATTGGCGAGCGCCAGTCGTCTGGAAGCCGGGCGGCGCGTGACCTTTAATATTGAAAAAGCGTTACTCCAGAATATTGCCGTAGAGAAAGATCCTGCCCGCCCCGGGGGTAAGTTGAATTATATTATCACCGTTGCCAACCGGGAGATCGTCAGTACTATACTGGGCTTCCTCCGGGAAGCCGGTCTTCAGGCGGTTGCTCTTCTCCCGATTCCATTCGCCTGGAAAGACTTCGTTCAGGATCTTGTCGGGATAGATGCCTCCACCTCGGTAGCGGTTGTCGATATCGGCGCCGTTCGCACCCAGGTCTGTATCTACAAGGGAGATCGTCTCCACTTCAGCCGGGAGTTTGAGACAGGGGGACGTCATATCACCGAGGCGATAATCCAGGCTGGCCAGACATTCGGGGTTACCACAACGATTTCCTGGGCTGAGGCGGAGGAGATAAAAAAATCGGTAGACCTCCTTCAGGCCGACAGTATGCAGACCGTGAAAGAAAATCTCTCGGCTTCCCAGGTCGCGGGTATGGCCCGACCGGTACTGGAGAAGATTGTTCAGGAGAGCAAACGCTCTCTGGAATACTATCGGCAGTTATACCGGGAAGAGGAAGTCAGTCAGGTGTATCTCTGCGGGGGAGGGGCGCTATTGCCTGGTTTCGAGAAGTTCTTCCGGCAAAAGCTGCGGCCTCCGGTTGAGATTATCGGACTACTCGATCGAGTTAAGCTCCACAGTTCTATTTCTTCAGATGAAGAGATCCGGAGAGTCCTCCCGCGTCTGGCCCGGGCGGCGGCTCTCTCGATGAGTCGGAGCTGGGAAGTAAATTTCATCCCTCCGCTGGATAAGATACTGCAGAATATTCTCCGCCGGAGAATGCTTATCCTTATCCCGATTATAGCCCTATTCGCGATCAGTTTCTTATTCTATCGCTCCAAAGCCGCTCTGATCCCGCACCAGGAAGGGATAGTGAACGCAAAAAGGAAACAGTTGGATAGTTATCAACTCGATCTGGCCCCATATCAGGTCCTATCAGGTTTGAAGAAGCAACTATCCGCCCGGGAAAAGGTTGGCCTTTACTCATCTCTAAGGCAGCCGAATTGGAAAGGAATTCTGAAAGAATTCAGCCGGATTACCCCTCCCTCGATTGTACTATCAGAGATCATCTCTATGGAGGGAGAAGGACTTCAGCAAATTCTCTGTACCGGGAGAGTACTTCAACGTGAGGCATCGCTCCATTCCGGGGTAACTCAGTTTATTGTCCAGGTGGAGAACTCTCCATTCTTTAAAGACGTAGAGAAGATCTCCGAAGATATTGACGGGGGAACATTCAGTTTCAGCTGTACTTTAATTTATTAGTCCCATAAAGCCGGGACTAATAAATTATTGATAAAATATATCGACGTCGAAAGAAAATAATTTTAACACTTTGATCTATCAAAATTATAATGATGTTTCAGTGAACCACGTTGCCTCAAGCTCGTAGCGGCGACCTTCAGGTCGCCATCGTGTGGCAGCCTGAAGGCAGCCGCTACGAGAGGACGGGGTTCCGAGGTCAGAAAAACTCGTCGAAAGCGAATAACTTTAGGCACTTCAAACTTTAGGCACTTATAACTTATTTTATGAATTACACCCAAAAAGCATTAGGCCTTCTAATCGGGGTTATCGCAATTCTGGTTCTCTTCTGGCTTACTATCTATGCTCCTAAATCTAATACACTTGAGGAGTTACAGATGGAGGCGAAAGAACTCGACAAGAAACTCGTCGAGATTCAGGCAAAGCAGAAAGGTATTCCGGAAATTGAGATTGAAATAAAGAATGCCCGCGAGAGGTTGGAACGACTGGAAGTCCAATATCCCAGTACAATTGAGCTTGTCTATCAGGCAATAACGGATGCCGCGGGGAAAGAGGGATTTAATATATCAAAAAGGGATACCGCGGAAATCCAGGCTGAAGATGATGAGACGGCTCTGCGGGAATATGAGATTAAGATATCCGCGCATTGCCCTTATCAAGTGCTGGGAGAGTTCTTAGATCGTATTGTTAACTCTCAGATAATTATCTCAATCTCCGGCCTGGCTATTGTGGATGATAGAGAATCAGTAATCAGGAAGGGAGAAGAAGGAAATCTCAGGGTAGAGATGCAATTGACCACATATTTGAGTCGTTTATAAAAGAAGTTGAAAGTGCCTAAAGTGCGTTTGAAAGGAGTTGAAAGTGCCTAAAGTGCGCTAAAGTGCCTAAAGTTGTCGCTTTCGACGGGCCTTTTGCTTCCGGGCTTTGGCGGAAAGAAATAGGAATTAGATGTCGGGAATAAAAGATCGTTTTAAATATATATTTAAATTATTACCCAAAAGTTAATATTTTTCCAAAGGAAAAAATAGTGGAGAAGAAGAAAAAACAGTTGATCCTGATTGCCTGTCTGATTCCGGTTTTGGGATTCGCGATATTTAATAGCCTCAGCACTCTCTCGAAGAAGGAGAAGAAAGGGGCACCTAAGACGACCTCCCCTGATTCTGCTCAGCAGGTTGAGGTCCCGGTATCTGTATCCGCTCCGAAATCTGACTCCGGAGAACTTCCTCCCCTGAATGATAAGCTGGTTCAGATGCAAAAAACTAT
>CAKZYZ010000274.1 GCA_937885075.1 uncultured bacterium
TTTTTTTTTTTTTTTTTTTCAAGCAGAAGACGGCATACGAGATATATCAGTGTGACTGGAGTTCAGACGTGTGCTCTTCCGATCTAGGATGGCCAACTTCCAATTTCCAATTTCCAAATTCAACCTCGACGTTGGTCATTCGCATTTGGAAATTGGACATTGGACGTTGGATATTGGATATTCACTTTCCCCGATTATTTCAATCAACGTCGAGGATAAACAAAATACTGTATCGGACTAACCCGCCCCTCCATCCCCCGCGCGTCAATACTGCTGACCCGCCAGAAAAAAGTTCCTTCCGGCATATTCTCAAAGTTATACCTGTTATCCTCCGGATAAGCCTCCCGGATAATCCGATAGAATTTACGATCGGGAGAGACCGTAAGATGGTATTTTACCGCCTGCGCCACGATCGACCAGACAAACTCTTTTGCTGTTATCGGTCCACTGATGACTTCTCCACTCTCAGGCGCGATCAGCCGGGACGGCGGAGGGGGGAGATATACCACGCCCTCCTTCTCATCTCCGGCCCGGATACAGGTGCCACCAATACTGCCGGTGAGGAGAATGCCGATAAACAAACTTAATATATAATTCTTCATTATTTTAGCCGCGAAAAGGTACCTCGGACAAAATTAATCCGACGGATCAGTCGGATCCGACCGATCCGTCGGATCTTCAAAGCCCAGCTTTTTGCTTCCGGTCCAATGATTTACGTTGAACGTTGGACGTTGAGCGTTGGACGCCTGGCCCGCCATAGCTTTAGCGAAGGCTGGTTGAATGTTCAGTTTTTCTACTTAACAACCGGCCGGTCCCCCTTCCCTCCAAAATATACCCGGCTCTCTCCCCGGACCGCCCAGAGACCGCTATCACTCCGGAATATCGCCGGCAGCGCGATCCCATCACCTTCCAGGTTCATCGGCAGCGGGAGATCCGCAGCCGACCCGAAGTAGAAACGGCTCACACCCCGGACAGCCCAGAGACCGGAAGATGGCCGGAAGATGGCCGGTCCATCTCTCTCCTCCCCATTATAGTCGGCCGGGACCGGAATATCACCGGCCAGACCAAAGTAAAACCTGCTCATTGCCCGCAGCGCCCAGAGGCCGGAGGAGGGGCGGAAGATCCCGATATCGGCGGTTCCATCTCCATCATAATCACCGGGAACCGGGTAATCCCCGGTATCGCCAAAGTAGACACGGCTGATCGAACGGATTGCCCAGAGACCGGAGGAATCCCGGAAGAGCGCGAAATCAGCCTGACCATCACCATCGTAATCACCCGGAACCGGAAGATCACCTGGTTCGCCGAAATAAGCCCGGCTCAGACCCCGGATCGCCCAGAGACCTAAGGAATCCCGGAAGAGGGCCAGATCGGCCGTGCCGTCACCATCGTAATCACCGGGGATCGGGAGGTCACCTTCCGAGCCAAAATATACTCGGGTCACTCCCCGGATCGCCCAGAGACCGGAAGAAGGGCGGAATAACGCGATATCGGAGGTGCCGTCACCGGTGTAATCGCCGGAGGAGATTATGGGCAGTAGGCAGTGGGCAGTGGGCAGTGGAGAGGGAGTCGGCAGTGGGGACCCCGATAAATCGGGGCGGGGATAGGCAGTGGGCAGTGGTGTCGGAGATGTGGCGGCTACAAAGCTTCCGTCATTCACTCCTATTCCCGCGTAGTTATCGGGGTCATAGATAAAATCCTCGCCGCCACGGCTAACCGTTCCTTCCACCGGGCCGTACCATTCACTCTCTCCCCCGGTATCGATCGCCCGGAGTTTATAGTAATAGACCACACCGGGCTCAACCCCCTGATCAATGAAGAGATACCGTGCCCCGGATGGATTGTTGCCCAGCGCCAGGATAAACTGCTCACTGATCCGCTGATAGGGGCCGCCGGGGGAGACAGACCGATAAACCATGAAACCCAGGTTATCTATTTCGGCCCCGGTCTCCCAGTTAATCGCCACCAGATCACTGTATCCTTCCGCCGACAGGGACTTCAGCTTGACCGCGGTCGGTGTCCCGGTGGTGGTGGAGTTGTCGGCGGTGGATTCGCAGACTGCTTCCGTTCCTTCGTAGGCCACCACCGTGGTGTCGTACTCCCCGGCCTGATAATCCGTGGTATAGGGATACTCATAGATCTTGGAGCCGTATCCCACCGGCGGATCCATCGAGACATCATCCACCACCGTCGTCCCCTGAGTATCAATAATGGTAGATCGGAAGAGCGTCGTCTCTT
>CAKZYZ010000275.1 GCA_937885075.1 uncultured bacterium
TGGAAAGGTCACAGATGTACAATATTACTCAGCTGGTGTATTTTTTTTTTTTTTTTTATTCTTTATTATTTTTTTTTTAATGATACGGCGACCACCGAGATCTACACTCTTTCCCTACACGACGCTCTTCCGATCTCGAAAATGTTTAGTTTTTCGGATGGTATTCCACTCAGATCGGAGACGCTCAGATTGGTAAAGGGGGTGTTATTGTGATAACCGTAGATGCCGGTATTGGAACCATGGGAGATATTGTAGATAACTCCGCCGATAAAATCTGAGCTCTCCATAAAAGTGGTGAGTCTCTGCCCGGGGCCGGTACAGATATAATCCGGGCTGAATTGGGTGGTATCAAATACCCGGGTGCTGGGATCGTTGACCGTTTGGGCGTTCATTGATTGAATGTAGGCTGAATCCCCTTCCAGGGCAAACATCCCGGCCACCAGGGTTAGATCACGGCTATAATCCGCCTCTTCATAGTCGAGAGCGTGCTGAAGATAGATTTCCAGTTCACCGGTATATGTAACGGGGATTCTGGTAACCAGCAGAGTGGGATCGCTGAAATCCAGGTCCGGGATATTGACGGTTCCATCTCCCCCATCTATAGTTTCCTGCCCGATAAATCCATAAGGACTGTCGGTTGATACGGTATCTCCATCGGTAGTAAGTTCATAGCGGGGAATCAGGGGGTAATCCCCGTCGGCCACCTCTTCCGGCCGGGAGAAGATCTGCAGATATCGCCCCTCGTCGGAGTCCCCGGCGGTCCGATCGGTAAAGTGAGCCCGGAGGTAGAGGCGGATTTCTTCCGCGGTGAGTTCACTCTCCGGCGGCAGACCGTAATAATCGATTATGGAGTAGAGAGGAAGAGTCGCGATGGTATAACCGGCCCCTTCCCGGGCGGAAATCCAGTCATCCGCTTCCGCCAGCAACGCGGCCTCCTGGGCGGCATCATAAGCGGGGAGGAGAAGGATTACATCTGAATCATCCAGGTCATTGGGGAAAGCTGATGATGACGGGCAGAGGAACAGGACGGTCCCTATGAGATAAATAAAAAAATGGAAAAACCCACCGATAATTTTCAATTTAGTTCACCTGTTTGTTTGGTAGATCATAGAGCAAAATCCATGCCAGGTTTATCAAATGGATAAGAAACACGTAACAATATATGCTCCAGCAAGTTATAGTGATTCTAAATACAAACTCCTTATTGGCTTCGGCTGGTTTTGTTGCATAATATAACATAGTGTTGCAAGAGTGAAATCGATGTAGGATCAAGAATATTTTTTCATGGTTTATCCAGATTAAATCTATATACTCAAATTGAATCTTAAATATGGCAAGTTAACGTTGTGTACAGATTAAATGGAACCATGAAAAAATGAACTGGATCACTATAATGGGCTTTGTTGCCGCGTCATTGACTACTTGCGCTTTCCTTCCGCAGGCGATCAAGACCTGCCGGATGAGGGAGACCAGGGATATTTCACTCTGGATGTATCTTATTTTTACTATCGGCGTCTCTCTCTGGCTGGGATACGGGATATTAATCGGAGATTATCCCATATTGATTGCTAATGGGGCTACCCTTATCCTGGCCTTAGTCATCCTGATCGCGAAGATCAGATATAAATGAATATTTTTGCTAATCTGGCATCAAATGCTTAATCCAAATTATTATACGGAATCGCCGTCCCGTTTATTGCCGCCGGTTTTGTGGGAGAGGCTGCCTTAGCCGGTGGTTTTGACGGTTCTGGCGGCGATCCTTATTCCGGATTGATCGTTGTAGCCGGTTTATTCAGGGATTGATTATATTAATCCGAGTGTTGGCGGAAGTTGACTGCTGTTCTATGGTCTGTTCCATGATCTCCGAATTCCGGTAGTAGGCGGAATTGGTCGGGATCGGTATCGGCCAGTCGACGACCGGGCCGCCGTTATCCAGATAGAAGCGGACTCTATCGGGCATGGTATGGGTCGGATCGATCCAGTAGGGAGCCTGGCCAACTTCTACCCATTCCGGGTTGAATCTGGTTACGGGGTCTATCATGGGGATTCCGCTTTCGGGCGGAGGGAAGGTGGTGAAATTGGTCCAGCCGGGCCCGGATCCGCTTCCGGGGCCTCCATCTTCGCGGTCATAGCGGAGGATCATGCCGTTCTCTCCCACCACATAGGCCACGGAGCCCGAGGCCACATCAACCGCTAAGGGCGCGTTCTCCAGGTTGTCCGACCATTCCTGGACCTCGACCCACTCCATGTTGTCCATCCTATGGTCGGATGAGCCGGAGCCCAGGCTGAATAGTTCAAGCCCGAAGCCGAGATCATCGGAGAGATTCATCACCACCAACCGTTCACCGGCGGCGATCCCCAGGTCGCCGGAAAAGTCAAAGTCAGCAAGATTTTTGTAATCTCCCAGCGTTAGATAGGTGACGTATCCCTCCCAGACCCAGATCAGATAAGCCCCATTGGAATTTCCCAGGAGCCAGAGGTCATTGTCACAGAAGACCCGCATCTTTGAGATCTCCAGACTGGAAGAGGTCAGTTCATCAGCCACGCCGTCCCAGTCGGACCAGGACGCTCCGCCGTCGGTGGTATAGAAGATGGTCTTGTTCTCTCCGGCGATGAAACCGTAATCTTCGCTCGCGAACTCCATATCAACCGGGAGTTCGCCATCGGTATCGATACTATCGTCGGTCCAGGTGCTTCCCCCGTCGGAGGTGCTGAGTACGGTGGAGTTATCGGTGATGGCCCATCCGGTAGATGAGTCGATGAAGGAGACGCTGTTGATATCTTCAGTTATTCCGGAGTCTTGAACTATCCAGTTATCGCCCCCGTCGGATGTATAGAGAATGGTGCCTCCGTCGCCGACCGCCCAGCCGGTGGATGAATCGGTGAAATAAAGCGCACGGAGGTCTTCTTCGGTGCCGCTCTCCTGTTCCTCCCAGTTTTCTCCTCCATCGTCAGTATGAAGGATGATACCGGATTCTCCAGTCGTCCAGCCGGTATCATCATCGGTAAAAAAAACAGCGTACAGGTCATTTTCCGTCGAACTTTCTTGGAACAGCCAGCCATGGATGCTTCCGGGGATAATGAAATCCGCGTTCATGATGTCACCGGAATCGCTGATATCTGTGACCTCGACCCCGAATGTTTCATCGATATATTCCCTGACATCATCCAGACCGGGGAAGGGGTCGCTTTCATCGTCATTGGAGTCATCAGGATAACCAGAACCGGCCGGAACCAGAGTTACATTGTTGCCTTCATAGCCGATGTGCCAGATTAAAAGTCCGCTGCCGGGGAGTCCGGCGTCGGACCCGATCAACTGCCGGTTCTCCACCAGGAGATATTCGTCGGGAGATAATCCATCCAGGGATAATTTGTATATTTCTCCATACTCTTCCACATTCCCGATCGGCTGATCATTGACCGACTCGGTTATCTCGATCGGGTCGAGCCAACCAAGCTCGATCTTGCACCATCCGCAGAAATGGGCCGGGGGATCGATATAAGCTCCCTGTCCCATCAGCCCCCAGTCCCCGATGTTGTAATCGCAGGCGCCCAGCGCCGTATAGAGATCGGGGAGTCCCAGGATGTGGCCGAATTCATGGCAGTAGACCCCGACAATGCAGTCCTCTTTCTGGGAGGTGTAATCGCTGATAATCATCCCCTCATCGGTGGTATAATCGGAGATGGATGATCTATGCGCCGATTCATATCCCATAACCTGGATATATTCGCTTGCTACCACGATCACCGCGTCGACATAGCCGTCGCCATCGGCGTCATATAGCGAATAATCAATATCTCCATCCGCCAGCTCAATCGCCTCGGTGATGAAAGCCTCCCGGTCGGAGGCGGTGTAGTCGGCGTAGTCGGTGGAGACCTGATATGGGCCGTAAACATCTCCGTCGATCGAGAACTGGCCGTAGGAGACCTCTTCATAGTACTCGGTCATGTTGGGTGAGGAACCGCTACCGAACATTAAGTCCTCGATCTCGGAGGCGGTAACCGTCATCGGGGCGTCGGGATACTCGATCAGGATGACGGGAACTCTGACCTCAAGTGTGGTCGGGGCCGGCGGGGGAGGAAAAGGGCCTCCCGGAGCGGAGGATCGCTCGGCTTTCCGGAGCTGGAGATATTTCGCCAGCCGGCCGTCCCGGTAGTCATGGCCGCCCGGGCCGAGATAGGAAGACGAGATCGACCGGGGTGAGAGAAGGGCGCGATCACTCTTATCGGTTTTAGCAGCCATTGCCTCCCCGTCTCCGATTGAGCAAGCTAAGGCGGGGTTGGAAGACCCGATCAGACCGCAGATGATTACCATAAATAATTTATTCATTTTTCCCTCCTTCAGGATATTCAGATTATTGTTTTATGATGTTATATCTATGACATGCAAAAAGCGTGCCGGATTATGAGTGGAGGGAAATAATGAAGTAACTGCTTGCCCGGCAATGAGAAAGGCAAGTTGCTGTAAACAACTTAAGTGTAGCGGTAGGATGGGCGAGTGTCGCATTATGCGACAGAGTAGGGAGGAACCAATGTCGCAGACTTTTAATAACTGATTTTTATGGAGACTCCCTCACCAAGCCCGGAGTCTTCTGCGCCGCCATCGGCCTCGGGACAATCCTCCAATTCTCCAGCCTTTACTTCGGCGGACCCGGCGATTACCCGGTGCCCCGGTAATAAAACCTCAAGATATTTCTCTATCTCTATTCTGGTTTTACGCCCAAACCAACCAAATAATAACTACAGTGGCCATATCTGGCCGATCGGTCAGATATGGCCACTGTGTTTTGCCGTTAGTCGCAGTGATTCCATTGTTACGAAATATTTGATCAGGAGCTAACCGGAGGAATTGCCGGCAGTTTTCCTGATATTGCCCCAATAGAATTATAATAGTCTTTTTTCAAAACCGCTCTCATCTATCCGCTTGATTATCTCCAGGATCCCTTCCAGGCTCCATCCATGGGGCAGTTCGGGGTTAAGGGAACCAAATGAACTATAGCTGAGAGCCAGTCGTGGTTTGACAAGGGCCGGGTATAGTTTCGGTTTGAACTGGTAGATTGAGCTTCCCTTGGGGGCGATACCTACCGGTTGATGGAGGTATTTAACATCGGGCCGGAAGGAATTCCAGGGGTCAACTCCAAGATTAGCTTGGGGGTAGGAGGCGAAGCAGGCGTTTGAGATAATTAAGGAAAGCATTATTATGGGAAGGAAATATTTCATGATTTTCTCCGGCTAACGATATTATTGGGAAAAGATTAATGCCCGGTTAATTCAGGGATTGATTATATTAATCCGGGTGTTGGCGGAGGTTGACTGCTGTTCTATGGTCTGGTCCAGAATCCCGATATCCCGGAAATTGGCGGAATCAGCCGGAATCGGTATCGGCCAGTCGATGACTGGGCCGCCGTTATCGATCAGGAAGCGGATCCGATCCGGCATCATGATCGTGGGATCGATCTCCAGTGCCCGCTCAATCTCCAGAAAGACAAAGGCCTCGGAGAGACAGGGTTCATAAGTAGCGTCATCGAAAGCGTTGGTCATGCAGGAGCAATTATAGATGATTCCCTGACTGTCGGAATCGTGGCAGAGGGCGACATCGCTAACGTCGAAAGTGTCACCGGATTCCATTGAGTAAAGAGCGTACCATCCATGAGTTGAGATCAGGATCATATTATAGCCGCGGTTGATCTGGTCGATGAGATTAGTATCGGTTACATTGTAGGAAGCCCCCCGAAGTCACTGTCGGTATCGTAAAAGCGGTAACCGGTCCCGGTCCAGTAGGGATCGACATAGTTGTCGAAGATAATATCATTCCAGCGCTCGGCATCACTCCGACCGACCCAGGTGTTATAGAATTGCACTCCGAGCATGAGCATCTCGTCGGTAAACCCGGCGGGTGGCACATCATCGATATAGGCCATTACCTTGGCAATGAAGACGGCAGCGCCGGAGACTGAGCGGACCGGAGCCCTCCCTACTATGACATCGGGGTCCATATCGACGGTATCTCCATCCGGATCCGGTTCACAGGGATAAGCATCCCCGTCATCATTCCAGTTCGTGTCATCCAGTCCGGCATAATAGAGATCGGTGGGGATAGTGTCATCGTCGACCGGTCCATCATCAGAGTCTACATGAGCGTAACAATCCCGGTCCGGGACGATGCTGTCATCACCGCCCAGCAATACCCAGACGGTGCCCCGGGTGGTAGCATAGTCGATGATACAGTTCTTGATCTGCTCCTGTTCGTCACTGCCGGAGTAGTCGGTGTAGATATCATCGGTAGTTACCACTTCGGCCGTGGTGCCGTTCGCGATCTTCCAGTCGGCAAAATCCTGAAAGGTTGATTCCAGTTCACTGTCGGTGATGATCAGGTAGTCCACGGTTGACGATGCCGGCGCGGCAGGAGGATAGAAGAAGTCAAGGTCATCGGGGTTGGCCGCCATCCGGCCGATCATCTTCCGCAGGGCAGGGGATGAACCGCGATAAGTGAGGCGCGGCCCGTCATCCTGGTTCAGGGTAACCGTAAAAGAGAGCGAGGTATTAAATTCCAGCTTCCCGGCGAAAGGAAGATACTCCGGCGGGGAGATCAGGAAGTTGAAATATCTGTACCCCGGGAAATTCCGGTGGAGATATACTTAACCGTCTCTTCCGGCCAACCTTTGGTCCGGGTATAGAGGGCGGGATCGGGCCCGGTAAAGGAAACCGGTCCGGTATGATTCCCCGGCACCGGGCGCTGGGCCGGAAAGAGAGAATACTCCCCCGGAAGCTGGACGCTGGATTTGGGGCCGAGAGCCAGGCCGGTATATCGACTGGCCGGCGGAACCAGGACCCGGAGGTAGTAACGGGGGAGGAGCGGTTCCCCCGGTTTCCCGGCCGGCCGGCAGCCCTCGATTTCCAGCCGGACCAGGTCATAGTCATTTACTCTAGCAAGGACGACCCGATCGCGGTCGAAAGCGATGGTGACCCGGAAGGTTCCCTGATCGACAAACTCGACCGAGGTCTCCGGCGGCGAAAGTTTTTGAGCTTCCCCTTCCATATCCCGGGCGGGGAGAAAGGGGGCGTAACAGGTCAGGATTAATAATAGGCCGGCTGAAATAGTCTTCATAGTTATCTCCTTGAGTTTACGAAGTATTCATATTTATGATGTTATATCTGTTAATATGCACTAAGTGTGCCAGCTTCTTCGCGAAAGAATAAAATGAAGTAACCGATTGTCTGGCAATGAGAAATACATATCACCCCGAGCAACTTGACTGTCGCAAGAGGAAGGGGGAGTGTCGTAATATGAGACATAGAGGTTAAAGAGGATTGATCACAGATGACTGTTTATTGATTGCCGGACTTCACAACCGGAAGATCACCGCTCCCGCCAAAATAAATCTGGGTTACACCTCTTACCGCCCAGAGTCCGGAGGAAGCGCGAAAGATGCCGAGCGAATCGTGTCCTCGCTCTTTAAAATTGCCCCGGACAGGAGAATCGGCGGTGGTGCCGAAGTAAAATCGAGATACCCCCCGGGCAGCCCAGAGTCCGGTTTGGGGCCGGAAGATGGTCGCCTCCACGGTGCCGTCACCGTTGAAATCAGCGGGTAGGGGGTCATCCCCGGTGACATCGGAACCTAACCAGTCAGCGGCTGCTCCGAAGTAAAACCGGGTCAGGTTCCTGACCGCCCAGAGTCCGCTGAAGGGACGGAAAATAGCCAGGTCACAACTCCCATCTCCGTTATAGTCGCCTGGGACCAGCTTATCACTGTATCCGCCGAAGTAGGTCCGGGTGACATCCCTTATCGCCCAGAGGCCGTATCCTTCCCGGTAGACCCCCGGATCACAGGTCCCATCCCCGTCATAGTCCGCGGGGACCGGCTGGTCGGAGTCAACCCCGAAATAGAAACGGGTGACAGCTCGGACATGCCACAATCCGGAGTCACCCTGAAATACCGCGATATCGGTGGTCCCATCCCCATCATAATCACCCGAGACCGGGAGATCATTCTCGGTTTCGAAGTAGGCTCGGGTAACTTCCCGGATCGCCCAGAGACCGGTACTCTTCCGGAAGAGAGCGATATCGGTAGTGCCATCCCCATTATAATCACCCGACTGGATAACCGGGAAGTAACGGTGGCGATAGATGTTTGGCTCTCCTCCGTACTCATCCTGCCAGATCCGGGCCATCTCCTCAACGGTAGCCCAGATCAATCTCCCTTCCGCGGCATAGCGGTTGAGAACGCCGACCTGGGCTTCGACTTCCAGCCGATGGGAGGGACTCTTCAAGGGGATTTCGGTGATACAGATAGCCGCGGTGTACATCTTCCCTTCATCCAGCATGCCGGCTTCCTGATAGGCCAGGAGTTCCAGGAGACTTTCATAGTCTCTTCCTCCATCACCGACATGAATCAAGGAACTTCCGGGGTTGTGACGATAAAAGAAGTATTTATTATCCATCCGCCAGCACCCGGATGAGAGGTCGTCGTTACCCTGATGTCCCGCCACACTTCCGACAAATAAAATCGAGGCGGTCCAGGTGTAGTCGGGATAGGCCGCTCCGGGGAGCGGTTTGAGAAATCGCTCCCATTCCTGCTTGTTATCCGCGGGGGAATAAAGAAATCCTCCGACCACCGGAGAAGGGGGTACGCCGAGCTGTTCAATCATATATGCTACATCGGCATAATTATAACCGAAATTTTCGTGAGCATGAGGATCGATAGCCGTTCCCAGATCTTCACTGAAATATCGGATCAGGTTTTTTCCGTTAGTATCTCTCAGCACCGGTCCGGAATCATAGAGTCCGACTTCGGAGAGAAAAGTCCAGTCGACCTGGAAATTGAAGGCGGCCCCATTTTTTGCCATCATCTCGGCAAAAAGCCGGATATTCTTCCTTCCCTTCAGGTATGATTCCCGGCTTTGAACATTTCTGTACTCTTCCACATGGGCGAAGTAGCAGGCGTATATAGGGGGAGCCGCGGCGTGGACATTCGGAAGAAAAGCCGCGAACAGAACTGAGCAAAGACCAGCAAATGTAACTGTTTTTATGTTGTTCATGACTTGATAACTTTTGTGAATTACCAGCTTAAATTATTCTCCGAAATCCGGATGGGTTGGGGACCGCCATAGGCGCCCATGTCGTTGGTCACCGTTCCCCGGGCGGGCCATTGAGCGTATCCGGGATTGGATGAATCTTCAACATCATAGGCTGCTACGGCAGGAGCCCCGGTATCAACGCAGCAGGAGACCGGGTGGAGATGATAATTCTGGCCGCCTAACATCGGG
>CAKZYZ010000276.1 GCA_937885075.1 uncultured bacterium
GTTCACGTACATCGACCTCTTCTAGATTCGCGACACTCGGTCTTTTCTTTTTCTTTTTCTTTTCTTTTTTTAATGATACGGCGACCACCGAGATCTACACTCTTTCCCTACACGACGCTCTTCCGATCTATTGTTCTCAGCACCTGTCCCCAATGCTTCTTGCCAGGTTAGGCGACAACTTCCAACTTTAGGCACTTAAGCGCACTTATAACTTCTTTAAATAGCCTGTCCCGTCATCAAGAGCCCAAGTTTTTCAATCGTCGCATCCCGCGCGGGGATTGTTCCGGTTATCTTTCCTTCGTAGATGGCGGCGACCCGATCGCTCAGAGTGATCAACTCCTCCAGATCCTCGGAGATCAGAAGGATCGCTACTCCCTGTCTCTTCAGCTTCTCCAACTGTTTCCGCACGTATTCGGTGGCCCCGATGTCCAGTCCGCGGGTGGGATGGACCGCGAGGAGGAACTTCGGATTGGAGGTCACTTCCCGGGCGATGATGACTTTCTGCAGGTTGCCCCCGGAAAGGAGGCGGACCGGCGCGTGGAGACTGGGGACCTTGATGTCAAACTGTTCCTGGAGCTTCTCCGCTTCCTTCCGGGCGACTTTATAGTTAAGAAAGATCCCGGACGCGATCGGGGGATAGCGGTAGGTCTTGAGGATGATATTGGTCATAAAATCAAGTCCCGGGGCGGTTCCCACCCCATGACGATCGCTGGGAATACAGGCCAGTCCGTCCCGGATGATCTCACCGGGGGAGCGGCCGGCGATCTCTTTATCTCCAAGAACTGCGGTTCCGCCGGTGGGCTGGCGCAGTCCCGTCAGGACCTGTTCCAGTTCGCGCTGGCCGTTGCCGGAGACCCCGGCCAGACCCAGAATTTCTCCCTTGTGAACCCGGAAGTCCACCCCATTCAGGGCGGGAAGGAAACGGTCATCTACCGCCGTAACGCCGGTGACGGTCAGGACCTCTTCCTCGGTGGCGGTCTCCTCTCGATGGATATCCAGCAGGACTTCCCGGCCGACCATCAGGTTGGCCAGTCCCCGCTCATCGGTATCTTCCTTCCGGACCGTGGTGACTTTCTTTCCCTTGCGGAGAATGGTGATCCGGTCGGATATCTCCATCACTTCGTTCAACTTGTGAGAGATAAAGATAATCGACTTTCCCTGGCCGGTTAAGACCCGGACGGTATTGAAAAGTTCCGTCGCTTCCTGCGGGGTGAGCACCGCGGTCGGTTCATCCAGAATCAGGATCTCCACATTCCGGAAGAGCATCTTGACGATCTCCACCCGCTGCTGTTCCCCGATGGAGAGGTTCCAGATGTGGGCGTTGGGATCAATCTCCAGGCCGTATTCCCGGGAGATCTCCTTAATCTTTTTAATCGCCCGGCGGTAGTTGATGATCGCCCCGAACTCCTGCAGACCCAGGATGACATTTTCGATTACGGTATGTTTCTTGACCAGCATAAAGCGCTGGTAAACCATACCGATCCCGGCATCCATGGAATCCCGGGGGCTTTTTAGATCAACTTTCTCCCCCTGGATCAGAATCTCTCCCTCATTAGGCTGGTAGAGACCGGAGAGGACCTGCATCAGGGTGGATTTGCCGGCCCCGTTTTCCCCGAGCAGGGTATGGACCTCGCCCCGCCGAACATCGAAGTCAACGCGATCGTTAGCGATAATGCCCGGGAACCTCTTGGTGATCCCGCGCATTTCTACGGCCAATGCTTGATCTCTGTTGGTAGTCATCAGTAATCGGTGATCAGTAATAGGTGATCAGTAATCGGTAATCAGTAATCGGTAATCGGTGATCAGTAATCGGTAATCAGTAATCGGTAATCAGTGCGCCTCGCCCAGTTACCTGGTGAAGACGCACTGATTACTGATTACTAGCTTCTCTACTGATTACTGATCGCCTGCATTTCTACCGATTACTTTCTTTCATTACTTGGGGATCTGTCCTTCCACTCCTTCTACAAAATAGGCCATGGAAAAGAGTTCCTGGTCGGTGGGGAACTTTCCCTCGGGAATCACGATCTTGCCGTTCTGATCCTTGATCGGGCCCTGGAAGACTTTCTTCCCGCCGATGATCTCCTGTTTGGCTTTTTCCACCAGCTTTTTTACATTCTCCGGTACCATGGGTCCGAACGGCGCCAGACCGACCAATCCCTTTTTCAGCCCCCACCAGATCGGTTTATTGGTCCAGGTCCCGTTGTGGACTTCTTCCGCTATCGCCTTATAGGCTACATCCCAGTGCCAGACCGCGGCGGTCATATGAGCTTTAGGAGCGAACTTGCTCATGTCGACATTATAACCGATACTGTAAGCTCCCACTTCCTGAGCGGCCTGCTGCGGGCCGGGGGTATCCTGATGCTGGGCGATGATATCGGCGCCAACTTTGAGCAGACTCTCGGCGGCCTGCTTCTCTTTGGCGGGATCGAACCAGGTGTAGGTCCAGACCACCTTGACCACGGCTTCAGGGTTAACCTTGCGAACTCCCAGAGTAAAGGCGTTGATCCCTCGGACAACCTCCGGGATCGGGTGAGCGGCTACATAGCCGATAACATTCTTTTTGGTCATCTTGCCGGCTACCAGGCCGGTAAGATAACGGGCCTGATACATCTTGCCGAAGTAGGTGCTCATGTTGGGAGCGGTCTTATAGCCGGAGCAGTGTTCAAAGACCACGTCGGGAAATTGTTTCGCAACTTTAAGGCATTGCTCCATGTAGCCGTAACTGGTGGCAAAGATCAGGTTGAAGCCCTGGGAAGCGAGCTGGGTCATAACCCGGGTGGCATCAGAACTTTCCCCCACATTCTCCACGAAACGATTGAGTTTGACATAGGGGAGGGTGTCGAGAGTTTTTCGTCCCTGATCGTGGGCATAGGTCCATCCCGCGTCTCCGACCGGCGAGATATAGATAAAGCCAATCTTGAGATCCTTCACCGGCTCCCGGGCGGATGCCGCCCCGATCCCGATCAGAAGCAGCCCGATAGTGAGGGCTGCGGTTGTGCTAAAGAGAATCCATTTCTTCATGGTCTTTCCTCCAATTTAAGTTAGCGCCGACGGCGCTAACTTAAATGTTAAAGATAACTGACGTTGAAAAAATAAGGGCGTTGAAGAAAAAAGGCATTAAAACAAAAAACAGGAAAAAGAAAAAGGGGACCAGATGCAAGGCTGCTTCTGGCCCCCTTTTTTTGCTTTCCCAGGGGGGAGGTGCTGTCTTTCTGACTGTCCCCGCCTCCCGGGCGGATTATGATTCAGGGCCTAGAAGAGTACCTGCCACTGGGCCATAATACTGTTATCCCAGACCAGATTATCACTGGCCAGGTATGGGGTGCTGGTCCAGTAATTAAATTTCTCTCTCTTCAGTTCCCAGGCAAGCCAGAGGTGCGACCAGACATTGACGCCTACCGTGTTCTGGAAGCTCCAGGTACCGTGGCCTTCTTGATTGCTCATCCCATTCTGACCGAGCGGATCGCTGATATTGATATCGGACCAGGCCTGCGTGTAGCAGTCCACTCCGGCGATCGAAAAGGGGATCTTGTAGAAGAGGGAGAACATCGACCAGTTATCGTGACCATTCGTCCCATCGGTCCGGAGAACATACCAGGCGCAGTTGAAGACCGCGCCGCCGGGATAGCTGAGCGAATCAAGGGCGTCCTTCAGACCCTTGAGGGCCGGGATATCCAGGAAACGGGCCTTGGGGCCGAAGTAGAGGTTGTCATCGTCGAAAGTGGTAACATTGTATTCAATTTCGACATCAAGCCAGTCAACCGGAAGGAAGTCATAACTGTTGAGAGGCCAGTCGAGGTCAAAACTACCGGCATGGTCGCGAAGATCGGAGATGGTGCTACCCCCATTACCCTCGACCGCCTGTGATACACCGGAAAAGTCCATCCACATATAAACATTGAAGCCGAGCGGAAGGGCGTTGGTGGCAAACTCCAAACCCATGATCAACTGTCTCCGCTGCATGACATATTCGTAGTTGAACGAGCCCCAGAAGTAGGTGAAGGCCGGCCAGCCAAGCGTAGCTTTGGCCGCGGGTTCAGCGAACTCTGTTCCGGCAGTGTCGGATTGATCGATCTCCACCGCTTGAGCTTCGACCTTGATCTCCTCGGCCTGGACTGCCAGCGGGATTAACATACCGACAACCAATAATATTGCTAAAAATCCTTTCATTAAATACCTCCTGATTTTTCAGACTGTTGACTTATCTATACTTATACCTGCAACTTCAACCAAACTGCCAGTCCTTACCGATAGGCACCTCCTTTTTGGCGTTGAATATTTCTGACCAACAGCAATTAAAGTGGATTTATGGTAAACCGGCCCGGGTCGCCGGAGTGTTTTCATATCTATTGCCTTAAAAGTTAGCGTAGGGCCATAGTATTAAATTGCTTCTCACTCGTCAATAAAATATTTGATTAATTTCTCAAGTGGTTTTTAGGCAGGAACTTTTGCCACAAGACAGGGAAAGAAAGTTGACGGTTGACGGGGAAAGAGAGTTGACGGTTGACAGTTGACGGTTGACGGGGGAAGAAAGTTGACGGTTGACAGTTGACGGTTGACGGGGAAAGAAAGTTGACGGTTGACAGTTGACGGTTGACGGGGAAAGAGAGTTGACGGTTGAGATCGGAAGAGCGTCGGGTGGGGAGAGAGGCGGGTAAAGAAGAGAGGAGGTAGTAGGAGGGAGGGAGATGGACGAGGACAGAGAGAGGGATGGGATAGAGGGTCGTGGAGTTGGAGAAGGAAACGGACGATGAGG
>CAKZYZ010000277.1 GCA_937885075.1 uncultured bacterium
TCATTGTTCTGCAAAATCACGCTGATCTCATAGATCCCGTTCCGCTCCCACTGGTCGGTGGCGGTGGAGAAATCGATATCCACTTCAGAAAAAGCTGAGGGAAGATAGATCAAAAAGACACCAAGCATTATCCACCATAAATACGTTGATTTTTTAATTATAACTCTTTTCATTAAGTCTTCCCTCAGCTTTTTCTGAAACAATTTAAAAAACTGAATGTCCAACCTGTCCGCCGAAGTGCTTGTGCTTGCATCCCGATTATTTCGGGGCATCCCGAACTTGATTCGGGGCCTTGGCGAAGGCTGATGGCCTGTATGAACTTCCAATGACCTGTATAAACTTCCAATGACCAATTTCCAACTGCCAATTTCCAAGTGCCTGCCACTTGGAAATTGGCAGTTGGAAATTGGTTATTGGACATTCTTCTTTTCTTTTGCCTTTTAACTTTGTTATTTTCTATGTTCCGTTAAAAATTATTAGTATTGCCATGCAAAATATCATGTGATAAATTTGATTTGAAATAAGAACATAGTTTCAATTAATAGGTGTTAAATTGTTCAAATGTAAAGATCCATTGGGGACTTTTATTACATTAACCAGTAAATGCTGGTTTAACCATATTCTGGAAGAACATCCGATTATGGGACAATTTTTGTCCATGGTAAAAACCACAATTAGAAACCCTGATTATATTTACCAGAGTAAAATTGATAGTAATTGTCATCTTCACTTTAAGCGCAATTCTCACACTAAATATGGAAGCTTTTTTATATTAGTTGTCATAGAGAAGAAAGAAGATAAGCCAAAAGGCTATGTCAAAACTTCATTCCCGGTCTTTAACCTTAAAAAAGGTGGTGTATTAATATGGAAAAGATAATTAATTGTTCCTACGATAAAGATGCCGATGAACTTAATATTTACCTGGGAAAACCTCGCTTTTCCATCCTGTCTGAAATCGGAGAAGAAATTTACGTCAAGCTTTCTCCCAGAACAAAAGAAATTATCGGTTTTACCATACTTCATTTTGAGAAACGCTCTCTGGCAAAAGGAAAAGGCGAAGTATTTTCCATTCCTCTTCAGGCAGATTTTAAGTTTACCAGAAACTCGAAGAAACTTGCTCTCGCGGCTATCTAAAATCCTCCAGCCTGTTTAAGATCGTATTATTGTTTTCCTCCACCTCGGCCTCTTTTTTTCAGGCCCTGGTTTTTGGGGAGCGCAAAAGACGTAAAATCTCCCTCTGCTTCATCTTCTTTCACTGGGATTCTTGATTTTTCTTGCCCCGTTAGATGGCGAAGCCTATCTAAACGGGTCTGGTCGTCTTTTGTTTTTGCCTTTTGCTTTCCCAGGGCTAACGCCCTGGTCTATTGCCTATCGCCCCTTTCCTCCTTCGCTCTTCGAGCTACGGCGGACAAGGCAGGGCTCTTTCACTTCGACATTCGATATTCGGTGTTCTGCGGTTCGATATTCGCTTTTTTACTCTTCACTTTTTACTTTTAACTTTCTTCATTGACATAAATTTTTGCGAAGTAAAAATTATGGCAATGGAGCGTAGGTATTTCCCTCATTTATCATCTTCTTCCAGACATTAAAATCATACCCTTCAATCTGGTTATTCCCGTTAAAATTCCCCTGATCGGAGAACTTCGGATCACCCCGGTCGTCGGAGTCATTAAATCCGACCGATGTATCCCACTTCAGGATATCGGAGACATTGATCGTCTGGTTTCCGTCGGCGTCGCCGCCGCCGAGCTGCCAGTACCGTCCATTCGTCCCCACCGCGATCATCGGACTGCAGGCCTGGGGATGAGTCGAGACATAGACCTCGACAAAGTCGGAGCTGGACTGGTCGGAGAAGTTGACATCGGTTGTCACTCCATTGCTGAAAGCGATCGCGTCCTTGCTGATGAGCGGGAAGTGATTGCTCCCCAGCGGAATGGGACCACCCGAGTATGTCGTCCCTGACAATTTATGCCGCACCAGGAGATAATAACTATCATCCGTAAGACCGGGCAGATTTTGATCCCCGGTACTCCCGTTCTCATCCAATCCCAGATCGTAACTGCTCCCGCTCTCCACATCCCGGACGGTCCGGAACTGGAGATTAACCATGGCGGTCTGCTGGACAAAGGTGGTTTCATTTAAGTATCCGTGGAGATAGAGCGCTAGATTAATATGACAGCCTCCTTCCGGTGTCGCGGTAGGAATCGGAGTCAGGGTTGGTGTGTATGCGGGGGTAGGGGTGAGAGTCGGCGGCGGCGTGGGTGTAACCGACGGGGTCGGCGTCACACTGGGAGTGGTGGTCGGGGTCATGGTCGGAGTTGGAGACGGCGTCATGGTCGGGCTGGGCGTGGGAGAAGCGGCGGCGATAACGAATACCCCCCGGGAGGGGAGCGAGGGGGACCAGTAACCAACCGTCCCGGTATCCATCACCGGACTATGGAGGTCGCTATTAAAGACTGACCGAGCCGGCAGATAGCTGCTCCAGTAATCCTGCGTGCCGGTATCAACGTCGGAAACACCGGCCCGGGCGACAGCCGGGCAGAGTAACATCCCCGCGATCGGAAGTACGAGAAAAATTTGTCTGTTTTTTCTCATTTTATTTATTCTCTTTGGTTTATTTTCCCCCACCACGGCCCCAATTAAAAGCGAATATCGAACACCGAACTCCGAACTCCGAATGTCGAAGTTTCCTTTGCCTTGGCTTTTTTCACTTCAACATTCGATATTCGGTGTTCGATATTCTGCGGTTCGCTTTTTGGCTTTTCCTATTCCCTATTCCCCAATTCATTTGAAAGAGCGTCTATCTGCTTATTCTTTTCATCGCACGCCTTCTGAGCGATAGAGAGATGTTTGCGAACCTTTTTGATTTTGGAGGCACTCTCCTCTTTTACCTTTGCCAGCTCCTGGCGCAACTTCTTAACCTTCTCATCAACGGTTAACGCTCTTGCTGTCTCCAACTGGGTTTTAACCTCTTCCAATTCCGCATCCCGGGCTTTCAGCTCCGCCTGAAGCAACTGGACCTTCTTCCTTGAAGTCTCCAGCTCAGTAACCCCTTCTTTGGCTTCCTTTCCCGAACCACAACCGGATAGAACCAGGGAGAACATTAGTACCGTTATAAATGTCACGGTTATGAATTTCATTTTCTTTCCAAACTCGGCTCTAATTAAAAGCGAATATCGAACCGCAGAACACCGAACTCCGAATGTCGAAGTTGCCTCGCCTTGGCTTCTTTTACTTCGACATTCGATATTCGGTGTTCGATATTCGATATTCTCTTTTAAAATCTTCATTTTTGCCTTTTCCCTTTTAACTTTTAACTTGCATCACTGCGTGATGCTAATATCGTCAATCCAGACTTTAGCTCCATCCGCCGTCCCATAGGTCTCGATCTTCAGGATCAGGACTCCCTTGGCATTGGGAGTTCCGGAGACGTTGAGCTGCTCCCAGGTGTCAGCGACTTCCGTCATAGAATCGGTCGCGGCTCCGGTCCCGGCGATCCCCAGGCCGGTCAGCGTGATCTTGGGCTGGGTGTCCGCGCCATAATCGCTATTCTTCCGCAGATACGCCGAGACGGTCACCGGCGATGATTCATTAACCGCCACCTCATAGAAGTAAACGGTGGTCTTATTCAGCCGAAGCGAGACCATCCCCGATCCGCTGTGATATGTATCGGTATCCTGGAAGACGTTGACGAAGATTCCATGGCCTATATAGGTATCCGAATTGGCCGACTGGTTCTCTCCCTGGTCCACCGCGTAGGCGTAGATCGAGTGATAGTCGGCCGATAGCGCGGGAGAGGTGGAGTAGGTCCAGCTTCCACTGCCCTCAGCGGCGAGATATTCCGATCCGTCAATAGAAACGTGAACCGTGCAGCCGGTCTCGACCGTTCCCCGAATATCCGTTATCTTCCCCTGACTTTCCACGTCGAAACCTGTAATCACCGGGGCGTTGGGAGATTCGGTATCGAGCGTGATGGTATCGGTGACCGCTGATTGATAGACATTCCCCGCCTGATCCTTCACCCAGACGTAGACCGTCTTGAGTTCGTTAAGCGCGCTGTCAAAGGTATAGGTGGTCGGCTCGCTCCCCACCCAGTCCCCCGAACCGGTCGCCGGAGCGGTCGTGACCGTCTCGCTCAGGATCCAGGCCGTTACGTCCCCTCCCTCGGTGATATCCGCGTTGACCGTCTGAGAGTTGGTATAATCCGCGCTGGCGCTGGTCTGGTCGGTGAGGGCCAAAGTGGGCGCGGAAGGAGCCGTGTGATCCACAGTCACTGTCGGGCTGTCCGCCGAAGCGTTATTGTCATTGCCCGCCGCGTCCTGTGCCACTCCCTGGTTCACCTTAATCCCCAAAGTTCCGTCGCCGCTCACACCCGTAACCTGAACGATGTATTCCTGCGCCGAAACCGGTGTGATGGTCACACCGGTGCTGGACGTACCGCTATTGTTGACCGTTATGTCGCCGGCGGCGTCAAAACCAGTTACATCTTCACTAAAATTAACCGTGAAATCTACTGTATTCCCGTTCGTCGGATTAGCCTGACCGGTGGCTATCTGTACCGTAGCCGTTGGCACAGTTTGATCCACGGTCACTGTCGGACCGGCCGCCGAAGCGGTATTGTCATTACCCGCGTCATCCTGCGCCGCCGCCGCGTTCACTGTAATCCCCAAAGTCCCGTTGCCGCTCACACCCGTAACCTGAACGGTATATCCCTGCGCCGAAATCGGTGTGATAGTCACACCGGTGCTGGACGTGCCACTCTTGTTTACCGTAACACCTGACGAGCTAAAACCAGTTACATCTTCACTAAAATTAACCGTGAAATCTACTGTATTCCCGTTCGTCGGATTGGCCTGACCAACGGCTATCTGTACCGTAGCCGTTGGCACAGTTTGATCCACGGTCACTGTCGGACCGGCCGCCGAAGCGGTATTGTCATTACCCGCGTCATCCTGCGCCGCCGCCGCGTTCACTGTAATCCCTAAAGTCCCGTTGCCGCTCACACCCGTAACCTGAACGGTGTATTCCTGCGCCGAAACCGGTGTGATAGTCACACCGGTGCTGGACGTGCCACTCTTGTTTACCGTAATGTCGCCGGCGGAGTCAAAACCAGTTACATCCTCACTAAAATTAACCGTGAAATCTACTGTGCTCCCGTTCGTCGGATTGGCCTGACCAACGGCTATTACCAGGCTTGTTGCCGTCGGAGCAGTATTATCCACATCAAAAGTGTCGCTCGGACCGGCTCCGGGAGCTTCGTTCCCGGCGTTGTCCGCAGCCGTCCCCGAAGCGATCGTGATTCCCAGCGTTCCGTTCCCGGTGATGGAAGAAATTGTCACCGTCCGAGGCTCCGTGCCATTGCCGGTGACGCCTATGGAACCGCTGGCACCACCAGTGGCGTCAAGCGTGATATCAACTACATCAAGTTCCACTGTGTCCGCACCACTGTAAGTAATCGTGTAAGTCACCGGGCCGGTATTGGTCAGATTTGTCGAGGGAGAACCGATATTGATCGTCGGCGCGGTGGTGTCGATCTCGATATTTTTGTTGTCGTTCAGGTTGTTCCCGCCCGGGATAGAGAGATTGGCATCATTGCCGACGCCGTCCTGAAGCGTCCCGGTCGGTAACGTTACCGAGATGGCCGAGAGATCGGCGGAGGTGTCGCCGGCCTGGACCATGTAAGTCCCGGATGCTGTATTGGTATCGGTAATCGAACTGATCGTCACCTCCCGGTCGGTCGCCCCGGTCTCCAGTGTGATTACCAGGTTCCCGCCGCTCAAGGTAACATTCTCGCTGAAATTTATGGTGACGTTGACCGGATCACCGGCCTTGTAAGAGCCGTCGGCCGTGGTTGAGGTGATGCCGGTGATCGTCGGGTCGGTCCGGTCGATGGTATAGCTGACCGCGGCGCCGGCGGTATTGAGGTTCCCGGCCGCGTCCTGGCACTTGCCGGCGTCCACGTCAATAGTTGCCGTCCCGGACCCGCTGATCCCTCCGACGGTTACCGTATAATCAGCTCCGCTGCCGGTAAAACCGGTAAAGCTCATCCCCGGCGCGGTCCCGGTCAGATCGATATCCGACTGATCAAATCCAATTACCGTCTCGGAGAAGTCCACGCTGAAATCCACGGAAGAGGCGTTGGTGGGATCGGGATCATCTTTATTGATCGTGCAGGTGGGCGATACATTATCTCCCTCATATACATATTGCGCCGGGATAACTTCATCCCAATAATCTATCGTCCCGGTATTTACATCCGGTCCGCTGTTCACATCGTAAACATATTGCGCCGGAGCATCTCCGTCCCAATATTCAATAGAACCGGTGTCAATATCGGGAACAATCCCCCAGGCATTAAAAGCGCATAAAAATATTCCCAGCGCCAGGATGGGAACAAGGAAGGGCGAACGGATCTTGACTCTTGGCTTTTTCATGGTTTCATCCTTATTGTGTTTAATCCCCCCAACCTCGGCCCCAATTAAAAGAGAATATCGAATATCGAACTCCGAATATCGAATGTCGAAGTTTTAGTTGAACATTAGCAGTTGGCTATTGGATATTGGAAATTCGTCTTTTCCTTTCACTTTTGCCTTTTGCCTTTTTACTTTTAACTTTGTTTCCCCCTCTTAGAGCCTCTTTTTACCCCCAAAAAACGCCTCTAAGCCCCTATTTGACCCCTATTTTCTATCTAACTCCCTTATTTCCAATGAGTTAGTGTGGTCCGACCCCGATTAACCGTTAAAATTTTTACTTCGTAATAATTTTAGTTCGATGCATTATTCCCTATACTTTTTCTGTGATTAGTCGAGGTCTAACCCTGTATTTCCCTGTTTGTCATTGCGAGGCCCACCATTTTATCCCGATTAAGGCTTCGGGGCGGTGACAGGGTAGACTTCGGCCGAAGCAATCTCCTCCGCTTTTCCATGGTTAGATTGCTTCACTTCGTTCGCAATGACACCGGAGTATAACTGTCCTCGCAATGACACCGGGCCAAGCGCGCGATACTTGAACATTGGCAGTTGGTTATTGGCCATTGGACATTTTTAACCCGAGATGATCGAAGATCATTTTTCGGGTCATCCTTTATTTTTGCCTTTTTACTTTTAACTTTGCATCACTGTGTGATGCTAATATCATCTATCCAGGCGGCGGCGTTGCTCTCAGTGCTGAAGGTCTCGACTCTCAGTGTCACCACGCCCTTGGCGTTGGGCGTGCCGGTGACTGTAAACTCGGTCCATGAACCTTCCGCTCCGCCGGAGGCGGTGGAGTTGCCGGTGCCGTCAATGCTTAAGCCGGTCAACGTGATCGTCGGGTCGGTATGAGAGCCATAGGAAGCGTTTTTCCGTACCCAGGCGCTGACCATTATCGGCTCGTCCGGATTGGGCGTCAGCCCATCGTTCACTGCGAACTTAAAGTTGTATGAGGCTTCCTTCTCCAGTCTGAGCGAAGTAGCGCTGCTATCGTGAGTGGTAGTCGTGTCCTTGAAGACATTCACAGCCAAAACCTGATTTAGATTGTAGTAATAGGAATTGTCGGATGGATTTGTCGCCGCGTCCTCCGCGATCGCGGAGATGGTATGGGGGCCGTCATCAAGCGGCGTTCCGGGGGTGTAAGTCCAGTCCCCATTTTCATCGGCGGTAGTCTGCCCGATATAGACCCCGCCGTCATAGACATTAACCGTGGAGTAAGCCTCCGCCGTCCCGCTGATTGAGGTGATCTCTCCCGTGCTGTTGTAAGTAAACTCGGTGATCAAGGGGACGCCGGGCGCGTCAGCGTCCAGTATAAAAGCAGTATCCCCGCTGTTCGCTATGGCCCAGGAACTTCCAACTCCAAACTCATCAATGCATTTAACCCGCCAATAAAAATTGCCGCTGGATAAAGCGGACGGAGAATATTGCTGATCATTCCTTGGAGTTTGAGAACCGGAACCTTCCGTGTAATCAACCGTGTTGGGACTAAAACCGGAGTTGTCTGCTAACTGCAACTGGTACTTGATCACCGTCCCGGAGGATGGATGGCTCAAGTCGAATTGAAAAGTCGGCGTGGCATCATTGGTCAGAGCGCCCCAGGGCAGAGTTGAGCCATTGGCGAACTGTTGCAGATCGGACGGAAGATCGGGAGCGATCAGATTGACGTGATAATCATCGCTATTAACCGCCGTTCCCGCGAAGTTGATCCAGCCGACATTCTCTCCCCAGCCATAACCGGAGAAATCACCGCCGGATTCCAGATCAATCACCACCCGGGAATTGGCGGAGCTGAAATTTATCCAGCCGGCGTTATCATTCCAGGCAAAACCGGAGAGATTGCCTGAGCCATCGTTATTTACGCCCCAGTTACTATTGGAGGTATTCTCATAGGGAGGATTGCCGTCACAGGCCAGCTTGATCCAGCCGATGTTCTCGGCCCAGATATACCCATAGATACCATCCTCCGTCACGGTCACATCTCCGCCCTGGGCGGATTTGAAGTTAACGTAACCAATATGGTTGCCATAGGACCATTTGTCCGTGCTGTCGATACCGGTGGTAGCGGCCCATAGCGAGTTGGTCATTATTAACATGCCGAAAATAAACAATATTCCCGATAAAATAATTCTTCTCTTCATTTTGTTGCCTCCATAAAACAGTTGCCGGTTGACGGTTGACGGTTGACAGTTGATAGTTGACGCAGGCAGCAAGCAATCTCATTATTTTTGCCTTTTGCCTTTTGCCTTTTTACTTTTTCTTTACCACTCCCCACTCCCCATTTTTCCTTTTAACTTTGTTTTTTCAGCCATCCGCCCAGCATCTTTCCCAGTTCATCCATCTTCCGGCAGAGGATCTCGTATTTTTTTATCCCGATTACCTCCAGATCATGGCCCAGACGAACATATATCCGCAACCTCTCCAGCCTCATATCGGCTTCTTTTAAAGCCGGGGCCTTATTTCTCTCCGAATTGGCCCGGATAACCCAGTCCAGAAACTCGATGATCGTCTCCTTTAGTTTCGCTCCCAGTGTGTATTTGTATTCCCTCTTAAATTTTGCTGTGTAACGATAAATTATAATGGTCAGATCATAGGCTTTCTGAAATATGGGCAGATGTGAATAGCGGGCCATATCTTAATCTCACTTCCGCGGGGCGCACCACCGCCCGGAACGATTTGTTGTCGTTCGTGTTCGACGTGTTGTTGTTATTCTGGTTGGAGCACGAGTTGTACCCCAATATCCGCGCGTTCGTCGCCCAGTTATCGCCGCTGGAATTGCCGCAAGCGGCAGCCCAACAATGACTCTCCACTTATAGATACTCTAACCGACAAATATTCTTCGATTAAGCATCCGTCACCGGCGCAATATGTCTTTCGACCGAGAGCGCCGACAATATTAATCCCCTGGAAAACAAGGCTGACAGAGCTAAAAGAGATTGCTTCGTCCCCTTCGCTTCGCTCTGGGTCCTCGCAATGACACCGGGGGGGGCTGTCATTGCGAGGCCGCAGGCCGAAGCAATCTCTTTATTTTTTCCTTTTGCCTTTTTACTTTTAACTTTGTTTTCCAGGGAGGAAGAGGCCGCAATGAGATGTCCGTCGCTCCCGAAGTGTTTTTCAGACGACTCCGGGATTCTCGCTATATCTTAAAATATGGCCCGCTTTATTCTCCTTATTTTTTACTTCGTAAAAAATAATTAATTATTGCTCCTGAATTTTCCTTTTGGTTTTATTTTTCTTGTCATTGCGAGCGTCAGCGAATCAATCTCCCTCAGCTCTTCCCTGGTAGATTGCTTCACTTCGTTCGCAATGACACCATTAAAACTGAATGTCCAATGACCAACTTCCAATTTCCAAGTACCCTTCGGCATTGGCATACGTCACTTGAAAATCAGCCTTCGCTAAAGCTTCGGCGGACCGGTTGGCAGTTGGAAATTGGTTATCCTCCTCCGCTAAAGCTTCGGCGGACAGGTTGGACATTCGTCCTTTTTTACTTGGAAATTGGCAATTGGTTATTGGTCATTGGATATTCATCCTTTAATTTTTCCCATTTTTCCTTTTTACTTTTGCCTTTTTACTTTTTCCTTGATTATTATCTCTTCCGTTATTTCTCCATCGGAAACTATGGTTACACTATTCCCCAACCGGACTTACTTCCCGATATATTTATCCAGTCCGCTGTGGGGGAAGCCACAGCTTATCTTAATCTCCTCCTCGCCTCCCGGAGAAATAATCTTCTTCTCGGTCAATTTTATCCCCAGAAGCGGCGCTAATCTCCGCGCCTGATCTCCTTCAATCAGGTAGAAGATTCCTCTTCTTCTCAATCTAACCGTATTTTCCGTCACTCATCTTCTCCTTATTGTCAATCTTTTTGCAAGTCCTAACTGCACTACTTTCAGGCAGTTATGGCATCCTCAAAAAATATTTTCGAATTTGGAAAATTGAAATTTTCCAAATTATCAAATTACCAAATCATTCAGCCGCGGGGCGCACCACCGCCCGGAACGATGGGTAGCCGGTCGTGGTCGACGTGATGGAGCTAATCTGATCGAAGCACGAGAAGGGCCCCAGTACCCGCGCGCGCGTGTCCCAGCTAGCGCCGCTGGACTCGCCGCAAGCGGCAGCCCAACAATAATTGGTATCTCCATCACCACAGACTTTTCGGTTCTTATAGAACAACCCATCGGTACAGCCCAGCGGGAGATCATTGGAACTGAACTGACCACAGGCTGTCTCAAAGTCATTATTCCCGGCGGAGCCGGCGTCATTAGCCAGATAAGGAAGCGCCGACTTCCCCGCCGTTCCCGCCCAGGTGCGGAGAGAAGTATTGATGCTGGACCAGGAACTTCCCAGGCAGCCGTTGGTTGAACAGAGATCCCGG
>CAKZYZ010000278.1 GCA_937885075.1 uncultured bacterium
CTCTCCCCCTACGTGTGACACTCAGTATGCTGCGTCCTTTTCGCTATAGTGTCGTGATTCTTAGTCCAGCTCGACTCTCTTCCGATCTTATTTTTTTATTTTTATTTTTCTTGTTTTTTTTTTTTAATGATACGGCGACCACCGAGATCTACACTCTTTCCCTACACGACGCTCTTCCGATCTCGATCCCAGACAGGCTCCGACCCGCTCAGGATCGATATCTCCATTAAGTTTTATCCCTGCGTCGTCAAAGGCAAGTCGGGCCGCCGCCACCGCCAGTTGGCTGAACCGGGCCGCCGAGGAGGCGGTCTTTCTGGACATAAAATCCTCCGGCCGAAAATTCTTCACCTCTCCGGCAATTTTAGTCGGATAAGCGGAAGTATCAAACCGGGTAATCTCGGTGATCCCCGATCTCCCATGGATAAGGGAGTCCCAGAACTCGTCCTTGCCGATCCCCACCGGGGATACCGGCCCCAGTCCGGTTATTACCACTCTTTTTTTCATTGCAATAATTTTTATAAACCCCAACCTCAGCCCTTTTTTATTAGCACCTGATTACTCTGATTTAACTGATTAAGTTCCCTCTACCTCAGCCCCGATTAAAAACGAATATCGAATATCGAACTCCGAATGTCGAATTACGAAGTCTCGCTTCGACTTGGTTCTTTTACTTCGACATTCGATATTCGATATTCTGCGGTTCGATATTCGCTTTTAAACTTTTAACTTTTTCCTTTTGCCTTTTTACTTTGTTTTTATCGAATCATTTATTTTACTAACAAGGTTTTGAATATTTTCCACATCACCGGAGGCAAATAAATATCGGAGCCGGTCTCTGAATGTTCTCTCCCTTCCCCGATAACCTGCATGGAGGGCCATCAGTGCCTGGTCATCGGAGATATGAGTGAGGATACCAGCAGCCTCCAGCCTCTTTGCAAAATCAGTCGTCTTGCCGGCAAACTCCCGGAATTTCATGTTATTCACTCGATACGGCAATGGAGCCCAATAGCGAGGGGGGAATAACAGCTTTATCTTATAGTTCATCGTCTCCAGCTCGTAATTTTTCGCCGTGATGCGGAAGTTATATTTCTCCGGATTCCGACGCCAGGCGGTACGGGGATAGATTCCAGGAAATTGGATCGGCACCGAATCCGGGTTGATATCCCGGAGGAGCTCAAAACTTTCCTGCTCGGTTTTTTCGGTCTCAAAAGGAGCCGGGAAGATCATGCTGCCTACCGTGAAGATCCCCGCTCTCCGGCAGGACAGCATCGTCTCCCGGATCATCTCGGGATTGATCTTCTTCCCAAATCCTCGCTGAAGGATCTCCCCGGATCCGGATTCGATCCCGAAAAATATCGAATGGCAACCGGACTTCTTCAATGTCTCAAACGATAAATTGAAATCATTTCCAACATGACCAAATGACGAGTAGGTCACCTTCAGCCCTTCTTCAATAATTTGATCCGCTATACTGACCGCGTGCTTTAACGGAGTCGAAGAGCCGGCATAACGAAAAGAGGTCACCCCGAAATCGCGAATACAGGTCTTCATCTCTTCCACCACCCTCCTTGGACTCTTCAACCGAAGCGAACCACCGCTCTTGATCGGCTGGATGCAGAAGGCACATCGGTTGGAACAGCCCCGGCTTTCATCCAGCACGATGATCTTTATCTTCCGGTCTCCCTCCATGGCTGGATAAATATCCGGGGAGTACACCGGAAACGGCAGATGATCCAGATCCTGAATCCATCGGACCGGAGTTTTCCGGATCCGTCCGCCTATCTTGTAGATCAGATTGGGGATCCGGGAGAGATATTCTCTGTTAAGGCAGTATTCGCCGAAGAGGGGTAGAACTTCCTCCCCCTCAGCACAGACCAATGCGTCGAAGGCATCGGTCACTGTATAAATATGACTTCCATAGATATCTACCTGTGGGCCACCGGCTACTATCTTCAACCCGGGATATGAACGCTTTATCAATTCCGCGATCTTTACCGAATCACTGAAGCCGTCCCCATTCCAAAGCTTGAATCCGATAAAATCCGGCCGGAGCTCCTCAATCTTCCCGATTATATCGGACGCAATCCCCCGAACTGCCCGAATCCGGAACCTGTTCAGTCTGTAATCAAGGTATTTCAGCGCGGCAACATCTCTTATTGTAACTCCCGACCTGTTCCCATTTCCGTAGATCAACCGGCGATATATCCTTTGTGCTTTCAGACTAAGATCGGGAGGATAGAGCTTCTCTACCATATCCACCGTCCCGTAATCGAGAATTAACGTGCTGTGCCCGGCTTCCAGGAGAGCTCCCGCCAGATTGGCCAAACCATTATCCGGCATCAGACTGCTGGGGGTAAAGGGATAACCCGCGTAACTGATGAGTATACTTCTTGTAACCATATAAGTTGGCGCCTATGGCGCTAACTTAGTGAAATTACACTACAACCAACGCCTTTGGATAAATTAAGATTCTTTATCCTGGATTACAGTTTCAGCTTTTCCACTCTATATCTTAATATCCGTCGGGTGGTATTTAAAAGCCGGGCGGCCTGGGTCTGATTCCCTTCGGTCCGCTCCAGGGCAGTTTCGATCAACTCTCTCTCAAAATTATTCACCGATTCCTGAAGAGAATATTCCTCGTTCATATCATTTCTCCTCAACGATATGAATGAGGGAGACTCCAGTAACTCCAGCGGCAGATGGGACGGCAAAATATCCTTCTCAAACCCATGTAAAACCAGGACTCGTTCTAAGACATTCTTCAACTCACGGATATTCCCCGGCCAGAGATACTTTTGCATTATGGTTATTGCTTCCGGGTTAATCTCTTCCACCGGAAGATTCAATTCTTTCTTAATACTCAGGAAGAAATGATCAATCAAATAAGGAATATCTTCGGAGCGCTCACGGAGCGGCGGCAGATGAAAATGAACAACGTTAATCCGATAATAGAGATCTTCACGGAACTTCTTTCGGCCAAGCATCTCCTTCAGATTCTGATTGGTGGCGGTAATCACTCTGACATCAACCCTGATCTTCTCCGTGCCACCCACCCGGATAAACTCGCCCTCTTGCAAAACTCGGAGCAATTTTGACTGAGTTAAAAGACTCAACTCGGCAATCTCGTCAAGAAATATGCTCCCCTCATCGGCTAATTCAAAACACCCCTGTTTCATCCGGTAAGCTCCGGTGAACGCGCCTTTCTCATGGCCAAACAGTTCGCTCTCCATCAATGATTCCGGAAGCGAAGCGCAATGAACAGGGATAAACGGTCCCCCGTTCCGAATACTTCGAAGGTGGATATCCCGGGCTATCAGCTCTTTTCCCGTACCGGTATCACCGGTAATCAAAACCGACGTCTTGGTATTTTTAATATACTCTATCTGATCAAGAATTCTTTTCAGCGCGAAGGAGTTTCCAACTATCTCTTTGTAATCACAATCCCAACCACCCCCACCACTCAATAATCGCGCTTTATTTATCGCAGCGGGTGATTTAATAACCTGATCAACCACCATTCTCATCTCTTCTACGGAAAACGGCTTGACAATATAATCATCAGCCCCGGCCTGGAGGGCTTCGCCGGCGGTCTTCAGCGATCGTGCTCCGGTTACCATAATTATTCTCATATGAGGATAGTCCCGATGAAGCAAACGAAGTAAACTCATCCCATCCATCTCATCCATGAAGACATCAAGAATGACCAGATTAATCGACTGAACTTTAATTATCTCCAGAGCCTGCTTGGCACTATCCGCGGAAAAAATCCGGTAGTCTTCTTTGAATATCATCTTCAAGGACTGCCTGGTGCTCAATTCATCATCTACTATTAATATCGACTTCATTTTATTTCACCGTAGACGCAGTGAAGAATAAAAAAATAACTCTGGAACTTTTCTCTAACCCTGTGGGATGGTTTTTAAGACCCTCTCCAATCGGGCGGCAATAGCGGGATCAATTATGCGAATTTGGCTCCCTGTCAGCATTCCGTCGGCATTGGGACTCTCCCAGGCTTTCGTTAGTTTTTCTATGGCTATCTTTGCTCCGTTTATGCACAGTTCGGCGGAGAACACATCTCCTATCCGATCTCTCTTATCTACCTCAAACATCATGCCCCCTTTACTGATATTACAGAGCCTCGCCGGGACGGTTGAATATGAATCGGCGATTAACAGCTCTCCGCTAAGATGAAATCTGGAAAAATACCTCTGTTTTCTATACCATTCCGACTTCCTTAAAACCGCACGTATTCCCTGCCCTAATTCCATAATAAGATTTGTCTTGTCAAAAAATAACCAGACCCCTCGCGATAATAAAAAACACCTATACTCTCCGCTAGCGGACATACCAATAACCGGAAGATCGTAGTTTATCCTGCGAATATCCCGCAAAAGTTCCCAGCCACTCATAACCGGCATCTCAACGTCGGTAATCACACAATCAAAAGCATCCGATTCATTGACCACCAACTTCTCTAAAGCCTGATTGCCATTCTCTGCAGATACTGCTTTATATCCAAGCAGCTCTACCATCAGGCTCAACATACGTAAAAATTCCGGGCTGTCATCAACAAGTAATATCTTTTTCATCACTTTTAATCCTACTTTTGCTAATAGCTTGATCTATGATTCATCCTTTTAATATTCCGCATCACTTCATTTTAATATTTATCTCATTAATAAATAGTAAACACTATCGTAAGGGTAATAACCTTAAGCAATTATCATGCCAGTTAAATAATTCCTTTCGCTTTAATCGGCATCCTTTATGAATATAATAATAATTAACTTGGTTCTTTTTTGTTATCCCCTTTATATTTAAAGAGTTGCATAATCAATTCGGGGGGACTAATTGTTGCAATCTTTTTTTCATTAACAAATTAACTCTAAAGCTCTTTGGTCCCAAAATACAACACCTGTACCCAAAATAGGACACTTCCGGGAAGATCTGGGGTTCGGGTTGAGATGAGCAAAGTCAAGGGAGTGTTAAACCAGGGGAGGTACTTCTCCGGCATAACAAAAAAAAGAGCAGCGCCGATGGCGCTGCTCTTTTTTACTGGGGGACCAGGAATCGAACCTGGACCTAGTGAGCCAGAGTCACCCGTCCTACCACTAGACGATCCCCCATAATTTTTTACTCTGTAAAACATTATCGTTAAAAGTACTTTAACCTATCCCACAAATCAAGTAGATATTACTAAAAACTGGCAGTTCCAGATTTAAAGTTGTCACTTTTGCTGGCTGAAACTCCCCCTGCCTCGGCCCCAATTAAAAGCGAATATCGAATATCGAACTCCGAATGTCGAATATCGAAGTTGCCTCGGCTTCTTTTACTTCGACATTCGATATTCGATGTTCTGCGGTTCGTTATTCGCTTTTTGTATTTGGAAATTGGACATTGGACATTCCGCTTCCCCCTATTTCTCACTCATCCACCGTCTCCCCCGGGGGGACTTCGTCGTCACCCAGTTTCGCGATATAGGGGAGATGGCGGTAACGGTCACGGTAATCAAGTCCGTATCCATATACAAATACATCAGCGAGAGTGAAACCGACATAGTCCGCCTCAACCTCGATCACCCGCTCCACCTCTTTTTTAAGCAGTACGCATATCTTCACCGACCGGGGACCGAATTTACATAAGTGCTCTTTTACCCATCCCAGCGTACGGCCGCTATCGAGAATATCATCCACCACCAGAACATCCTTATCCCGGATATCGATACTTATCTGCTTGGAGAGGTTTATCACCCCCAGAGATGTCCGGGAGTTCCCATAACTGCTCACGCCGATAAAATCAAAGGCCAGGGGACGGGAAAAACCCCGGACCAGATCGGCCAGAAAGAGTACACTCCCCTTCAAGACCGCCACAACCACCAGATCCTTATCCCGATAATCCTTCTCTATCTCATTTACCATAACAACCAGCCGATCATGAATCTGCTGTGAGGAAAAGAGAATATTCGGCTCCTTATTATTTTTCATGGAATTTTATTAATAGCTCCTTCTGTTTAGCCGTCAGCTTCTTCGGGATAGATACATTAACGGTAACGTAAAGATCCCCCTTCTTCTTACTCCCCGGTTTCGGAGAGCCCTGTTTCTTCATCCGCAGGATCGTCCCCGGCTGCGTGCCGGGCGGAATCTTCAGCGCGGCGTCCCCGGTCAGGGTTTTAACAGTAGCCCTTCCACCCAGCGCGGCGGTGGTCATTCCAATAGATACATCGGTATAGAGGTCAGCACCTTTTCTGGTGAAACGCGGGTCATCCCCTACTGTTACCCGGAGAATCAGATCGCCGGAGGGACCACCACCCGGGCCTTGTTCCCCCTGTCCCCGGAGCCTTATCTTCCCCCCCGATGATACTCCGGCCGGGATCTTGACCGTCAACTTTTTCCGGGCCGGAGCTACACCGGTTCCCCCGCAGCGGATACAGGGGTTGGTAATTATCTTGCCTTTCCCGTAACAACGGGGACAGGGCCGACTGATCCCGAATCCGCCCTGGCTCATGACAACCGTCCCGGTTCCATTACACTCGGGGCAGATCTCCGGCTTGCTGCCCGGAGCCGCTCCGGACCCATTACAGTCCGGACAGGTTTCCCGGCGCTGAATGGTGAGTTTTACCTTCCCACCCTTTATCGCCTGATCGAAAGTAATCGTAACATTGGCGGAGAGATCATTGCCCTTCCGGGGCGCCGCCCGGGACTGCCGGAAGTGAGTTCCCTGATCCATGAATTGGCTGAAGATATCCCCCAATCCTCCCAGTCCTCCCAGGTCTTCATACTGGACATTCCGCCGTCCGCCTCCTCTTCCCCGGGCAGCCTGCCGAAGAATATCATTCAGATCGAAGCCGGCCCCATTGAAATCAAAACCCCCGGGCCTGAACCCCTGGGAGAAAGCTGACTTCATCTGGTCATACTGCTTCCGCTTCTCCTCTTTTCCCAGGATATCGTAAGCCTCGGATATCGCCTTGAAATTCTCCTCCGCCTGCTTATCTCCCTGATGGGTATCAGGATGACACCCCTTGGCCAATTTGCGGTAGGCCTTCTTGATCTCACCCTGGGATGCGGTCTTGGAGACACCCAGTATTTTGTAATAATCTTTCTGTTCCATAATCTTTACTTCGCAAAAATTATTTTATTTTCTTTCCTATATTATCTTTGCTATTTCATAATTGCAAAAACTAATAAAAAACCACCGGTTTGTCAAGCTACTCGCATTCTTTATCGGGGAGATTAACGGCCTGGGTTCGAATAATATTATCCAACTGGCGGCGGAGAATCGGTTGATCTGGATAGATGGCAATGGCTTTGCGCAATTCCGCAGCGGCAGCGGAGAAATCACCCCATTTCTGATAAATTATCGCTAAATTATAGTAGGCCTCTACTCGAACCTCATTGTAAATAAGTGTTTCCCGAAATAGTTCTTCGGCTCTATGATAGTCTTCAAGTTTCGCGTAGAAGAGACCTTGATTGAAATACCTCTCTCCAAGTTCCCGCTTAATTTCGTTCCCTTTACGGCGAGCTTCTTCGGCTTGCTCCTTTCGTCCCAATCGCTCTAATGCATAAGCGTAGATCTGATAACTGTCCGGAAAATCCGGTTGGATAGAGATCGCCCGACCGACTTCCATGATAGCCCGGTCGAACTGCCCTGATTCTATCAAGCCGGCGGCGGAACTGTTATAGGTCCGAAGCATCATCAATCTGATTATTCTCGATCCGGGATAACGATCATACGCTCTCCGGGTTACAGCAACCGGATCATCCCAGATAGTGATATATGATATTGTTGATATCCCCAATATCGTGATCCAGAGAATCAATCCGCTGACAACCAGCCATTTGAATCGCCCGGCATATTTGACCATCATTATAGCGAGTACGCAGAGAGCAAAGATTACCGGAATAGTCGGGAGATAAGAAAACCGGTCAGCCAGAACCTGGGCACCTACACGTACCATGCCTCCTACCGGAAGAAGCAATAGTATAAATACCGTAAGCCCCGTGATCAGCGCCGGCAGATGCTTTCGAAAAAACCAGAATACCGACACCACTGCCGCTGAAAAAATCCAGGAAAATATTATATAGTCCACCCGACCCATTGGTTCAATCGGATAGAGCGGAGACATCCCGAAAGGCCAGAGTGTCTTTCCAACATAGAATAGAACTATTCCGGGGAGTTGAAGAAGATTACGGAGTATAATCACCGGGGTTAGTGGGGCCATCAGAGAACCCCGGTATTGACCCAGCATCGCTAAATATGCGGCGGCGGCGGAAAGAAGAGCAAATGGAATACCTCGAAAAAGTGAAGCCCGGAATGTTCTCTTGCCCCGCGGGGATAGGACCATGTAATCCAGGATCATCACTACTGCCGGGAGTGATACCGCCATGGCCTTACTGAGGACAGATCCTAAATAGACCAGCAACGCCCCCCAGTACAGATATGATTTCCTCTCTTTCCTTGCCCTGATAAAGAGATATATAGTCAAAAGATAGAAAAAGGAGAAGAGTACATCCTTACGTTCGGTAATCCAGGCAACGGATTCAACTCTGAGCGGATGAATCCCGAATATTATCGCGGTCAATCCAGCTATATATAGGGCGGAGATGCCAAGCCGGCGAGACCATTTATGAGCGAGGTTTTTGATCAGGATAAAGACCAGACAGACATTAAGAAGATGGAAAAGATAACTGGTAAGGTGATGGCCAAAAGGATTTTCCCTCCATATCGTATAATCCAGAGAGTGGCTGATCAGGGTCAGTGGATGATAATTCCCCTCCACGAAGGAGATAAATGCCTCTCTAACCAGGGGAAGAGAGATCGTCTTCTGAAACGGATTCCGATAGACATAAAAGAGATCCCAGAAGGGGTTAAAACCAAGGAAGAGGGAGGGGAGGAAGACCAACGCGGGGATTCCTATAACCAGGACAAGGATGAGGATATTTTTATTTCTTTCGCGCATCACAGAAGAAAATCAATTCCAGATATCGTATCTGTCTCTCCCACCTCGACCTCCCTCTGAATATCACGGTCTTTTATTCTCACCAGATACTCCCCTTTTTCCATCATCATCCGGGAGAGGCGATAATAACCATAGGAATCGGTCTGGCCGGAAGTGATCAGGTCACCACCCGACCAACTCTCAACTATAATTCCGGATACCGGATCTCCATTTTCATCCAGAACCCGGCCCGCTACCGCGACTACCTTATCCCTGATAATGCCGAGATAGGTCTCGCCAAAACCGGAGTAGGAATAGCCCTGGGTAAAACGGGTGCCGCTCCCGCTGTGATCATGGGTGGTGGGCGGCGCCGGGGCCAGCGGTTCAATGGCGGTATCCTCATTCCATTCATTCCAGGACGTGATCATCATAATCGGAATCTTACGGTCGATATAGGCCACTCCCAGTCTCTCAAAAAGTTCCGAAAAAAGGGAACCTGAAGCCTCTCCCTCTTCCCATTGGCGGGGGATAACATAATGGCTCGATCGAGGGCGAAGCGCGCGGTCATTATAACCGGGGATTATATTCGGAATAAAGAGAACTTCATCACCGCATAACCCCCGGTATCTCTCATAGATCTCCTCCACCTCGGGGAGATACCGACTCCCGGAAGCGTACCCTTGATGATTATGCTTCAGGGTCTCATATATATTGTAAGTGGTAATCGCGTCGAATAATTTAATCCGGGTTCTTTGAGGAGCTTCCGTCCAGCCGGAGAAAGTACTCTTCTCTCCTCCATCTATAGTTACCGTCCAGAAAACCTCATCGGCTACAATAAATGGATCCACACCGCTTTCGCGCAAAACGGAACGAACTTTCTTAATCGCGGCTTGAGTTTTACCGCTGAAGTTCCTGGTAAGATAGAGGAAGATTACCGGGCGGCCTTCTATCTTCAAATAACTAGGATGACTGAAATATCTCCCGGACAATTCGAGCAAGTCGGAGGCAAAACGTTCAATTTTACTATCAGTCCAGATAATCGATCCGGTAGCTCGATCAATCCCCAGTGACTGTGTCTCATAGAAGATACACCATTTGATATCATCTATATTCTCCGCTCTAAGAAAACCGTCCTCCAGAACTTTTTTCTGCTGAGGACGATTCGGCCACCAGTCAATTACCAGAAAATCAATCCCGTACCGGGAGCACCAGGCAATATGCTTCTCCGCGACCGCGGGATCGCTGGAGTTATATACCCCGAGCACCGGCGTCTGGGGCGGATTAAGGAACTTACGGAGATAACCCCTCCTATTGAAATTATACGGGAACCAGAGGTAATAATACGCCCCCACCAGAGACTTCTTCGGCGGAGATTTCCCGCATCCGGAGATCAATAAGACCAGAGTGATTAATGAAGCTGCCCATAATGACAATTTGAAATTATGAAAATACCGCATCATTAGAATATTCCGCTTGATTTATGACAATATTACTGAGCTTGCCTTATTTTCTATCGGATCACAGAACATAGCCCTCGGCTTTGCCTCGGACTACTTTTCCTCTAAGGAAAGCAGGAAATCAGGAGAATTCAAATACTCCCCCTCCTGCCTTCCTGCTTTCCTTATGGGTTATTGTCCCGAGACTTAATATCAAACAACTCGGGATCCCGATGGATATCAGGAAACTTCCGAAGCAGGTACTGTAGCCGCGGTCGTTGACCGCGGATGACAGGGACCGCGGTCAACGACCGCGGCTACAAGGTCGAAGGACAGCTCAACCGCCTCAAGTAAATTCAATAATAACTCACTTATATTATACCAACCCACCAGAGGGTAACCCCGGATAATAACAGATGTCCCCCTAATGGTATCAGATATAGTCGGTCCCGGGAGCGGATATAATTCACTATCAGCAAGACCGCCGCCGGCAAAATTACCCTCCCGTAACTCCACGGCTCTACCCAGATACTGGTCGTCATGAAGATGGGGAAGATTGAGAATACTAAGAAGGATACACTTATTTCGTCTTTCGAACGGATAACTTCCCGGATCGCCAGCAGGAGAGAGAAGAGACAGACTGCCAGGAATATAGCCATATAGATCTTTTCGCTCGATCTTCCGGTGATAGACAGAAGGGTCTTTGCATAATCTATTACTCCCAAAAATGGAACTCCGAAGTTCCCCCCTCCCTCCCGGAAAGGGTAACTCCCGAACCGGGAAAATACATATCCGCTCCAGATAATAAGAGGAATAAATGAGAGGATGATCGCCGATATCCTCCTCCCCGATCTCCGGAGGAAGAGAGCAAACAGCAGGAATACAACAGGGACGATCAGAACCACTTCCCTGGTCAGAAGCGCGGCGGATAGAAATAAGCTGCCCGTGAATAATCTCCGGCTTGAAAAATAATACAGCCCGCCAACCAGAAACCCCATCGCCACGGGACCGGCCAGATCACGGAGCAGGCAGAGGATAAATCCGCTCAACAGCCCATAAATAACCCCATACCAGAGGTTCATCCCCACCTCCCGGAGCCACCGGAGGACAAAATAACTTCCCATCAATACCCCGGCAAGATTTACCAGAACCAGAGTATAAAAAATCAGCACGGGATTTCCCAGAGCGGATAAAGCCGCCAGCCAGGGATAGAGTATCCTCCCATAGCGGTACGCCGGCACATCCAGAGAGCGCCACGCTTCACCGCGGAGAAAAGGATCCCGGGCGGCATAGTAAAAGAACTGCCCATCGTAACCACGGCTGCCGGGGATAACAATGGTATGGGGACCGATTAACTCCGGTGACGCGAAACGACTGCCGATACAAGCGAAGCCACTGAAGTTATAATCATATCGCTCCGCGTAGAGGAAGATAATCGTCAGATAAGCGATTAATATCGTCAGTAACACCGCCGGTATCGAGGTGAATGATTTCACTTCCAGGATATTTTTGTCAGACTATCCATGCGGGATAGACTATCGATCACTTTGGGGCCAACCATTTCATCTTTAAACCGGACTATGAAATTAAGAGACCGCAGACCGGTTTTCAGATCATTCACCAGATGATATCCCTTGACCTGGAGCCCCATACCGGTCAATTTTGCCAGAATATCATTAAATGCAATATTCTCTCCCTCCAGGGATAATTCCGCATAATGATCGGAGGGAATTTTGATCTTATTCAGAATATACAGAGTCAGAAGAACCAGGGCCGTGACCACCACCGCCAGAAAATACTCCCCCAGCCCCAGCCCGATCCCAATCGACGCCACCACCCAGAGCGAAGCCGCGGTCGTCAATCCCATCACAAAATCCTTGCCCTTGATTATCGTCCCCGCTCCCAGAAAACCTATTCCGGTAATAATCCCGGCGGCTACCCGGGCGGGGTCCATACGGATCATACTTTCCGCCCCCACCCGGAGATTCATCTGAAGCTGCTGGAACGCGATAATAACCGCGGCCGCGCCGAGGCAGACCAGGATATGGGTTCTCAGTCCCGCGGGGCGGCCATGAGACTGACGCTCCCCCCCGACCAGCCCCCCGAACAGCGCGGCCAGTCCCAGCTTAAGAATTACCCCGCCCCAGATCAATAACATTTCGGAAAACTCATTCACCCGGAGAATTATCCCTCCGGGTGCTATCCAGCAGTTCCGCGTACATCTCACCGGTCTGTTTCGCGATCGACTCCCAGCTGAAGTATTTCTCGACCCGCCGCCGGCCGTTCTTTCCCATAGACGCGGCCAGTTCCGGATTAGCCAGAAGGCTATTCACGGCCGCGGCGATCTGAGCGGCGTTCCCCGGTTCCACCAGAAGGCCGGTTTCGTCCGGGATCACCACTTCCTTGATCCCCCCCACCGCGCTGGCCACCACCGGGGTGTCACAGGCCATAGCTTCCAGATTGATAATCCCGAAGGGCTCATAGACTGAAGGACAGACAAAGACCCGGGCCGAAGAATAAAGCTCGACATTCTTCTCATCCCCCAGGCTTTCGTGGATCCAGACAATATTCTTCTTCCCCTTCACCTTCTCCATCATCCGGTCCTCGTACTCCATGGTATCCGCGCCCACGGCCTCAAAGACCACCTGCGCGTTTATATCATCGGCGGCATCGATCAGATACTCCATCCCTTTCTGAGCGGTGGGACGGCCGATAAAGAGAATATAATCTTCCTCTATGCCGTATTTTTCCCGGAGTTCGGGTCTAAGGGGACGATGCTTATAAGTATTGAGATCGATTCCGTTGTGGATTACCACCACCTTATCCGGATCGACGGAAAAATTATCGAGGATATCCCGCTTCATCTCCCGGGAGACCGCGACCACCCGGTCGGCATTCTCCAGTCCCACCTTCTCGATCCAGGCACTGACATAATATCCCTCGGCTAACTGATCAACCTTCCAGGGACGGAGCGGTTCCAGACTGTGACTGGTGGCCACATAGGGGACCCGATAGAGTTTGCTGGCCAGAAATCCGGCCAGGTGAGCGTACCAGGTGTGGGTGTGGACCACTTCGGCATCAATCTTATCCATCAGAATCAGAAGATCGGTAAAGATGGTATTGAAAAGCGAGTCGAACTTGGGCTGGTCCTGACAATGCAATTTTGGCTCCGGCTGGTAGCCGGTAACCTTGATGGCTCCTTTCTTCGATTGCTGGTCGCCAAAACATCTGATATCGACTTCCATAATCTCGGCCAGGCAGCGGGCCAACTCACGAATGTGGACTCCAGCGCCCCCGTAAACATTGGGAGGGTACTCTTTGGTGATAAATGTAACCTTCATTAAAACTCCTTTTTTTATAACAATTAAAATTACCACGAAGGACACGAAGATCACGAAGTTTTTCGGGAAGGGGGAATAGAGAATAACCTCTATTCTCCATTCCCCTGTCTCAATTCTCTATTCCTTCTTCGTGTCCTTCGTGTCCTTCGTGGTGAATTACTTCGTTTTATATCTTCAATATCGCCGCCGGCTCAACTTTCGGATCAAGGGATATATACTGCTCCCGACCTCTCCATGTCATCCTTTTGCCGGTAATCAGATCCGTAACCTTATATGGTTCATCCGATGATATCCCGAATTTCTCCACCGGAACCGTGATCCGGCCGGTATGAGAGTTATACGGATCCAGGTTTACCGCGACCATAATCCGGTTCTTCCCGTCCGGGGAGATCTTACCATAAAATAGGATGGCGGAATCAGTGGAACTGAAAAACTGCAGATTATCGTAATACTGGAGCGCCGGATTCCGACGCCGGATCAGGTTCAATCTCCGGATATAATCTTTTATATTGCCCCGCTTATCCCAGTTGCGGACTTTTATCTGATATTTCTCGGAATTCATATATGATTCTTTGCCGGGAACCAGCGGATCGTTCTCGATCAGTTCATACCCGCTGTATATTCCATAGACCGAGGAGAGGGTAGCGGCCAGTGCGATCCGCATCTTGAAGGCCGGTCTCCCCCCCTTCTGGAGTATCTCGGAGAGGATATCCGGAGTGTTGACAAAGAGGTTGACCCGGAGAAACTCCTTCAGATAGGTCCCGGTAAGTTTGTTGAAATACTCGATCAGCTCGTCCTTGCCGTTGCGCCAGGTAAAATAGCAGTAGGACTGAGAAAAACCGGCCCGGGCCAGCTCCTCCAGCTTATCGTAATCCGTAAATGCCTCCGCCAGAAAAACTGTCTCCGGATATACTTTTTTCACCTCCCGGACAAGCCATTCCCAGAACGCGGTGGGCTTGGTGTGAGGGTTATCGATCCGGAAGATCTTGACTCCATTCTCGAGCCAGAAGATAAATATCTTCTTTATCTCCTCCCACATCGCCTCCCGATCTTCCGGTTCGAAGTTGAGCGGGCAGACATCCTCGTATTTCTTGGGAGGATTTTCCGCGTACTGGATGGTGCCGTCCGGGTTATGGAAGAACCATTCCGGATGCTCCTTAATCCAGGGATGGTCCGGGGAACAGTTGCTGGTATAGTCCAGCGCAATCTCAATCCCGGCTTTTTCCGCCCGTCCGATAAAATGACGGAACTCTTTCAATGTACCCAGTTCGGGATGTACAGCGGTATGTCCTCCGAATTCGGTGCCGACCGACCAGGGCACCCCGGGATCACCCTTCTTAGCTTTCAGGCTGTTGTTCCTCCCCTTCCGATTGGTCTTGCCGATCGGATGGATGGGGGGAAGATAGATAACATTGAAACCCATCCGCTTGATATCGGGGAGCCTCTTCTCCGCGTCGGCAAAAGTCCCGTGTCTCCCCTTTTTCGTTCCCTGAGAGCGGGGAAACATCTCATACCAGGCCGCGTACCTGGCCCGGGACGGTTCCACATACACCTCCAGGTCGTGGCGATAGCGGATCACCTCTCCCCCGGGCAGGCGGACTTTAATGGTATATATATATATACCTTCCTCGGAAAAGTTTATCTTCCCCCGGTACCGTGACCCCCCGGTAGCGGCCATGGGGAGTGCTGACCATTTCTTTCCTTCCAACGGATATTTTTTCTTAAAAAGAAGCTTCACCCTCTTCCCCGATGGACCGGATATATCGGCCGTTACTTCCAGAGGACGATCAACTTCTCTTTTTATAGGATAACGCCCTCCAACCAATTCCGGATAAACATTCTTAATCACAAGCGGCGGTTTACTGATCTTCTTCATAGTAAAAATAATTCCTTACTTTTCTCTACCTGACAATAATAAGGTTATTGTACCGGTGCTTTTTATTGAACAACTCGGGATCCCGAAGGATTTCGGGAGAGAGAGAGAGAAAATTCCGAATCAAATAATCAATATTTCTGGTACTATAGGAAAGTGAGGAGGGATTCTCAAGGATTATTTGGGTAATAATAATTCCTATCCCCCATGATCAAATTGATTGTATAGTTTATATGTAAGATGCTACCTTTTTCCTTTATTCCAGAAAAACAATAAACCATTAACAAATAATAAAAGATGGCAATGTATAAATATATTTTTGCGAAGCAAAAATAATGAAGATACTTCAGCTCTATATAGGAAAAAGCATTTTCGGTACTTTCCTGATAACAATCCTGGTTTTAACCGGGATTCTCTGCCTGGGGAATCTCCTTAAAGTCGCGGATTTGATCCTTAAAGGGATGGACCCGCTGCTGGTATTAAAATTTTTCGGGTTCCTGATTATCGGTCTGCTCGAATACGCTATTCCGATGGCAATTCTGACCGCTACCATCCTGGTCTTCGGGAGACTATCCTCGGACAATGAGATTACCGGTATGCGAGCCTGCGGCGTGGGCCTGATTCACATCACCACACCGGTATTTTTTATCGGGTTTGGCCTGATGGTCTTTTGCCTCTATCTCCAGAATACCGTGATTCCCCACTACGGATTTGCTATCCGCAAATTAAAATCCGAGATTACCCTGCTCGCCCCCGATGTCCTTTTGCAGCCCGGTGAGATTATCTCCTTCCCCGGCTACACCATCAATTTTGACCGAAAAGAAGACGGGGTCTTATATAAGATTCAAATTAATCAGTACAAGGATGAAGAGCTGGCCAGTTCCATATTCGCCCAGCGCGCTTTGCTGGAATTTGACCGGGACCGGGAAGGCTTCACCCTGAAGCTCTATGATGGAACAGTCGAGGAAATCCCGGATGAAGCCACTCCGCAGATCAGAACAACTACCGCCTTCAGATCGGAAGAGCACACGTCTGAACTCCAGTCACACTGATATATCTCGTATGCCGTCTTCTGCTTGAAAAAAAAAAACACTAATACTGCATACCACCAAACCGGGATGTCCCATCTACTCCTCGCTTCCTATCTCCCATCTCCATCTTCGTCAC
>CAKZYZ010000279.1 GCA_937885075.1 uncultured bacterium
GATAATTTATGGTGGTACAGGGCGAGGACGATGACGTGTAAGGGGATAAGATGGTAGGTCAATTTTTTTTTTCGAGCAGAAGACGGCATACGAGATATATCAGTGTGACTGGAGTTCAGACGTGTGCTCTTCCGATCTCTCTTCCATCAGCCGTAACATTCCCGGCGGTAACCTTTATCACCCCTCCGCCCGGCATGGCCTGATTGGCATTGATGATCAGATTATTAATAACCTGCTCGATCTGGCCGGGATCAACTTCAACCGGGCTGAGATCATCAGCGATGGAGAGGATATAGGTGGATTGAGAACCGCTGATGGAGAACCTGATCGACTCTTCGATAAGCCCGGAGAGCCGCACTATTTTTTTAATCGGTTGGCCGCCTTTAGAGAATGTGAGGAGTTGGCGGGTAAGTTTTCGGGCCTTCCCGAAGGCGGTCTCGGCCTCGGCTAACAGTTGGTATATCTCTTCATCCGGTTTAACTTTCCGCTTGGCTAATGAGAGGTATCCAATCATGGCCATAAGTACATTGTTGAAATCATGGGCTATCCCGCCCGCGAGAACTCCCAGCGACTCCAATTTCTGCGCCTTCTGCAGTTCGAGTTCCATTTTTTTACGATCGGCTATATCCCGCATAAACGCGTACATCCCGGCTGGTTTTCCGTCATCGTCTCTGAGAAGATATGTCCGCAGTTCTGCCGGTATGTTGGTTCCGTCCTTCTTCCGGTACTCTTTTTCGTATAGATCCGAGTAACCCCGCTCCATTACCTGCTCCCGGATTATCTTTTCTTCCATGGCCCACCACCTCTCGGGGGTAAGATCCTGGTAAGTGAGCTTGCTCAACTCTTCTCCGGTATAGCCGAGCATCTCCTCGAAAGCTCGGTTCCATTCCAGCTCCCTCCCCTCCATGTTTACCATCGCGTAGGCATCCCGGCTCCCCTGATAAAGTTCCCGGTATCGTTTTGCCGCGTGACGCAAGGCAGCCTCCGCTTTCAGTCTGGCGACCGCGTTGCCGCTCTGGGCGGCGATAGTCTCCAGGGCAATACGGGCATGGTCAGGGACTCTAACCATAATATGGGAAGAGACTACGAGGCAGGCGTTGACCCGTCCTTCGTGACGGATGGGAATGATCGCGACGGCTTTGAGGCCCTCCCGCTTATGGTTGGCCGTTTCGGGGATTACCACATCTCCGAATTCGGTATAGACCGCTTCCCCTTCCAGGACCAGGCGGGCATTGAATGAATCCGGCGGATAGTCAGAAACCGACGAGGCGAACCCGGGGGATAATCCCCGGTGTGTGATCAGGGTGAGTGCCCCGGTATTTTCATCAACCAGGTAAACTCCCCCGCAGTCCAACCCCGAGACAGTCAGCGCCGCGGCCAGGCATAGTCCAACGCCGGAGGAGAGATCGGCGGTATCGCTCAGGGCCCGGGACAGTTCAAGCTGGCTATGGATGAGGAGCTTCGCCCGCTCCCGCTCGGTGGTGTCCTCATAGATTACCACGATCTCGCCGGATGAGAGTTGGTAGACAAAATTATCCCGCCAGCCGGATATTCTACTGTCCCGGTAGAATGTTACCGGAACATGCTCGGACCGTCCGGTCTTCCACACCCGCCGGAGTACTTCCAGGAGGCCAAACTCTTCCACCCCCGGAAACTCTTCTGTGAGGCGTTTCCCGATAATATCTCCCCTCTTGATGCTCTCTATTATCTCCGCCCCACGGTTGAACTGTTTAATGACAAAGTCATTACCGCCGTCGACCGCGTCATAGACCACGACACCGTCAGGCATACCCTCTATGATCAGCCGGAATTTTTCTTCTGATTCTTCCAACGCCTTTTCCACCTGCCTCCGGTCGGTAATATCAACGAAAAAGCCGATGTTGCACAGCCGGCCGCCGACCTGAGTCGCGACCGCGTTGACGTCCGCGTAGAAGATAGAACCGTCTTTTCTCAGGCAGGGGATGGACTCGGCGAATCTTATTTCATTTCGCGCCTGGGCCTCGAAGGCGGAGATTACATACTCCAGGCTCTCCTCCGGATGAATATCTTCCACCTTCATCCTTACGATCTCCTCCATCGTATAGCCCAGCATCCGGCAGAAGGCCGGATTGGCGTATTGGAATTCCCGGGTATCTATATCAGCCACAAGAATCCCCTCTCCGGACTCTTTGAAGAGGAGTCCGAATATTCTTTCACCGTCTTCCGCCATATCTCTATCGGGCAGACCGAGGTCCCGCTGATCCTCCAGCTCAGATACCCGCCTCCGCAGAACCGCCAGGTCTTTTAGTAGATGTTCCCTATTTTTTTCATTATCTTTCACCCGTCATCTCCTCCAGATTATGGAGTTATCTACTGTAAATAATTTAGCATATCATGGCGGATTATCATTAATACTTTTCACCTACCCCTCTGATATACTCTCATTGTTGAATATGGATTCCCGTGGTATGTTAGATAGTAAATTAACTACACTGAGGGCTGTGAATAGCATAAAATACGATATGACGTATAAATCGACAGTGAAGCGGTTATTAATGTTTGGGGGGATGCAGGTTATCGTAGCCATCGTTTGGTTTGGCCTGTTTCAAGCCCTGAGAAGTCCCGCGGAGCATTATGAGGTTTCAGATGGACAGAATGCCGCCAGCGCTTATGAGCCGAACAACTCCCCCCGGGTTTCAAAGGCACCTACCGCGCTCTATGAGATCAAGAGTCAGACCATCAGAGAAGTATCCGCGTACAATACCGGAGATGTAAACCAGGGATCCGGGGATCCCTGTATCAGCGCCAACGGGGATGATATCTGCGAAGCATTGGAGAAAGGACAGGACAGATGCGCGGCAAATTTTGTTCCTTTCGGCACGAAATTACTCCTTGAGAGTCTGGACAGGTCCTGGCGTTTCCAATGTGTGGTGGTGGATCGTATGAATAAGCGTTATCGCAACAGGGTTGATATCGCTATGAAAAAAGATGAAAAACCCAGAGCTATAAAATTCGGAGTTCAGGAGTTGCAGGTAAGTATTCTGGAAGATAAGCAAGAAGTCAGCCCATAGGATATCCCGGATTACATAGTTCATCTCGCCCCATCGCATGATCCGGGTTAAATAGAGAGGCCAGGGATGAAAATAATAGGAATCATCTTAATTCCGGTATTTTCTTTTATAGTCTCCTTCTCAGCGATCCCGAATATCTCTATGGGGACGCTTGCTCCTCCCCCTTCCGGCTGTTATACCGGGATCTTTCCCGGGTGGGATGTTCCGGATGAGCACGAGGACAATGTCAGCTCTCAGGAACTGGTTGATCTGGAAGAGTTAACCGGCAAAGCGATCGCCTTCACCCCTTTTTCGGTCTTCTGGGGGGAGAATAAGGTATCCGGAGAGCAACTGGAAGCGATCGCCCGGTATGGAGCGGTTCCGATGCTGAGGCTGATGCCCTGGGGCGAGCCTTACTGGGTGGAGGGATACCAGGAAGCCTACTCGTTACAGAGGATCATCGACGGTGACTTTGATCAATATCTCACTGATTGGGCCGACCGGGTAAAGGAATTCGGCCGCCCGGTGATGGTCAACTTCGGGGTCGAGATGAACGGGGACTGGTTCCCCTGGTCCGGGACCTTCCAGGGCGGAGGAACTACTACCGGCTACGGTGATCCAACCAAAGCCGACGGGCCGGAGCGGTTTGTCGACGCTTTCCGCCACATCATCGATCTCTTCCGAAACCGGGGGGCAGCCAATGCCACCTGGTATTTCCACGCTAACCACGAATCATTTCCGGAGGAGTCCTGGAACACAATCAGCGCCTACTATCCCGGGGATGATTACATCGACTGGCTCGGATTCAGTGTTTACGGGGTCCAGTATCAGAATGAGGACTGGCATAGTTTTAATACGCTGATGGGGCCGGCTTATAACGCGATCTGCGCTCTCTCCGCGAAGAAGCCGGTGATACTGGCCGAATGGGGGGTAGGGGAGTATCCCTCCAAGGGAGATAAGGCGGCCTGGTATGCCGAGGCTCTGGACAGCCTCCCGACCGATTATCCCCGGGTCAAGATCGCGGTGGTCTATTCCGAGCGGTGGCAGAATAACGATGAGAGCTGGTCGGACCTCCGGATTGACTCTTCTCCCGCCGCTTTGAGTGCCTACCAGAACGGAATCGCCTCGGATTATTATCTGGGGACCGTGCCCGGATCCGCTATTATCAATGGGGGAGACTACAACGGTGACGGGACCTCCGATATCGCACTCTTCCGCCCATCTTCAGGCCTCTGGGCTCTTCGGGAGATAACCCGTCTCTACTTCGGAGGATCTAATGACCAGCCGATCCCCGGGGATTATGACGGGGACGGGACTGATGAGGTCGGGATATTCCGGCCCGGATCGGGACTCTGGTCGGTGCGGGGTATTACCCGGGTCTATTTCGGCTCATCAGCCGATACTCCCATCCCTCTTGATTTTAATGGTGATGGACGATGTAATTTCGGGATATTCAGGCCTAATTCCGGCCTCTGGGCTATCCGGGGAATAACCAGAATCCACTTCGGGAGCGCGAACGATCAACCAACTCCGGGGGACTACGACGGAGACGGAACAGCGAATATCGGCATCTTCCGGAGCAGTTCCGGCCTCTGGTCGATCCGGGGTCTTACCAGAACATACTTTGGAGGTTCTTCCGACCTGGCGGTACCGGGGGATTACAATGGAACCGGAGTGTGGAGCCCCGGAATCCTCCGGGCCACGACCGGGCTCTGGGCCATAAAAGGAATAACCCGGACATATTTCGGCTCATCATCGGACTTGCCGGTTCCGGCTGACTACAATGGGAGTGGATCAGACAGCATTGGAATCTTCCGTGGTTCCAGTGGATTATGGGCCGTACAGGGAGTTACCCGGGTTTATTTTGGTTCCAGCAGTGATATCCCGGTGACAAGGTGAGTAACAGTTTAGAATCCTCATCTTAGAATCCCAAAACCACTAAACGGTGATCTAAAAGTTCTTCGTATAATTCTTTCATCTCCGGAGATAAGAAACTTATGCGGATCAGGCTTTTCCAGTGAGGGATAGCCTCATTGAACTCTTCCATGACCTGATCGATGGTCCCGGGATTCAGCCCCGCTCGCTCCCCCCCGAAGTAATTAATCCAGATATTCCGAGTTAAATTCTTCTTCTTTCCCTTCAGCGGAAGAGCGATTTCTTCAATATCTTTCTCAGGTTTTCCAAATAATTTCAGGGTGGAAAAAGTATTTAAATAATCATAAGCAGGAGATAATGCGACTTGTCCTTTTTTAGTGATCAATGAGAAATTCTTTAAATGCATGTCTTCGTTTCCGACGATAAAATTGAAGAGCGACCTTTTGAATAGTTTGATCTTCTCCAGAGCGGGAAAGGTGCAATGCTCAACTAAGATATCCAGCACTCTCTCCATGCTATAGTTATATTTTGTTTCCCGTGTCATCCCGGCAAGCTGCGCAAAATCTTCTATCGCTATTTTGCCGTGGGGGCCGATCCGATCGAAGCGCTTAATGAAATAAGAAAAAGTACTGTCACGGCAATAAATCAGCCCATGGAGGGGAACATCGATATTGACGGCAGCGGCGAGCCGCATAGTAAGATCCTCGTTCTCCGGAAGTTCCGGATAGAGATGATGTTGCGGTTTTATAATATAATGGCCGCCTCGATCGACAATTTCAAATGTTGATTGTCGAGTGTTCAGTCTGGTACTAAGTTTTGGTTGTATGCCCTGGATAGACATTTTACTGGCCCGTAACGCGGACTCCCGGCGCTGAGTTTCCGCGTCATAAGGGAAAACCTGCAATTTTTTCAAACGGGGCGACAACGACTTCAAGCCCCGGATTGAATATCTCAGCGACCCACATTCTTTATAGGTAATGGGGCAGAGAGTCATTCTATCTCCTCCACCGTAACGGCGCCGACCATCTCCCGGCCGACCGCGGTCAGTTGGGCGAATAAATCATCTCTATCTATCTTCGATTGCCGAAGCAAACCATCAAGCATATCACCTTCGGGGAGAAGACCATCGAAGAAGGGGGGGAAACGATCATATATATAGGCAGTTCGGTTCCGGGGGATAGTCAGTGAAACCGGCGGGCCGTCATATTCGTCCAGGTATTGAAATCGATATTCTTCTTTCAACTTTATTTCTTCCAATACGCCGGCCGGGACGCCGTGCATATAGATATACGCTCTTCTCATTTCAAATCTCCATGGTGAAGATTAAACTCGGAGACCAAGGGGCTGTCTATCTGTATCCGTATGTTTAAAATAGTAAGTATTTTTAGAAGTGTATTCAGGCGTACACTTAACTTGCCGTTCTCCAGATCAAAGATGGTGGTTTTCCCGACACCGGCAAACGTTGCCAGTTGTTGCCTGGAAAGACCACTTTTCCGGCGATGGAATCTGATTATCTCACCGATTTTCTCTATAGTACTCATCCGAATAACTCCATATATATTTATGTATAGTCCTTTTTTACCGTTATACCGGCAAATATACGCTGTTTAACGGGTCCGTCAATGAAAAAATGAATTAAAATAGCAATATTTACCGGTATGCCGGTAAATATTAGCTGTTCAACCTGTATTTGTTTGATTTTTATATGTTGATCAGGTGAAATTTACCGCTTAAGTGGTAATTATTATCAGACCAACGGATGGTTTTAAATGCTTCGGGGGCGCCTAATACTGATTACCGATTACTATTTACGGATTACTATCTTTTGTATCTGCCCAATCCTTATGAAACAATTAATGCCGTGCAATAATTGTTTCATAAGGGACAAGTGATTTTCCATACCCTACTGATCCAGGAAATCACGGATCGATTGGGCCAGCATTTCCGGTTGCTCGAACTCGCTGACATGACCTCCGGGGATCCGTGCGATCCGGGCGCCCGGGATTGATTCCGCCATCCTTTCCGATTCCGCCGGCAGGGCAAGAATATCATCATCCGATATAACAACCAGAGTGGGAGCTTTTATTCTGCCCAGAGTTCCCGAAGAGTCAAATTCCCGAAGGGGATGGAACTGCCGCTCCAGATCTTCCAGGGAGGGCGGGGTAGGATTATCGAGGATCATCTCTCTCAATTCCGCCTTCCTCTTCTGATCAGCCAGGGCCTCATGGCCAAAGAGCCAGGGCATACTGACCTCAAGCTGGCAGTCCAATGAACCGCCGGATTTTATGACATCGATCAGACCTTTCAGAGCCATCAGGGGCCGGCCCCGCCATTCAGCGGCGGAGTTGGCAATTACCAGGCGGTCGAGCTTATCCGGGTATTTTATCGCCAGGATCTGGGCGATGGCTCCTCCCATAGAATGGCCCACAATATGAGGCGCGGAAAGGCCGAGCGCGTCAATCAGGCCCGCCACTCCATCGGCCATCGATTCGACGGTCAGGAGATCTCCCCGGTCCCGGGTCCGGCCGGAGGCCTGGTTGTCAAAGATTAATACCTGATGACGGTCGGTAAAGGCCGGATAGACAAACCTCCATGCGGTATGATTCGCCCCGAAGCCGGCGATGAATACCAGAGGGTGGCCTTTCCCGTGAAGTTCATAATAATACGATATTCCATTGACTGTTATTTCAGGCATATCTTCCTCCCGGGGATTAGCGGCTGGCAGCCGGATCATAAATAGCATCACTATAGATTTGAGAGAATAGTGTGCGCACTGATCTTGGTATCTGCTGTATTTTATGATATAGTATAGATAATATATATAAAATGTTGAGGAAAATTGTTCGGAGTCTTTTCCAACATTATCCAATTAAATCATAAAAGGAGATTTAACAATGAAAAATATATCAATAGCAGGGATCTTAGTGATTATTCTTCTATTTGCCGGCGCTGGAGTGACGAAAGGAGAAGCGGACTTCCGGGAGGTTAACTGGGGGATGAGCCAGGATCAGGTAAAGGAGACGGAGCCCGCCGGCCAACTCACCGGGGAGATGCCGGGGGTACTTACCTATGAGGGGGAGATTGCCGGGGTCAAAGCCTCAATTTTCTATCTCTTTAATGATAATAAACTGAACCGTGGTCTCTATTCGATCGATAGTCCGCAGGATAGCATCATCAAAGATTATGAGGCGATCCGCTCCCTTTTACTGAAGCAGTACGGGGAACCGGATGAGGTGAAGATAGGCCCGGAAGATGATATGACCACGGGCGATCTTGATCCCGCCAACCCGGATGATCTCTACACGCTGGTACTCCGGAAGTCCGTCAGCCCGGAGACCATCTGGAAGCGGGGTAATACTCACATCTACCTCCGGCTGATCGAACAGGACGGCCGGGTCGCTATCATGGTGGACTATATTATTTTTCCTGTGGAAAAATAATAGTTCTGAATTACAGCCTACCAATACTGGCTACTTTCTCGCCTTTCTAAATATTCAATAGCGATAGAATGTTCAAAACTATTTTTTTGCGAAGCAAAAAAATATTACGGAGAGGGTGGGATTCTCAGCCAGAGGCTGATGCGCCTCTGGCGCAGAACCCACGGAATCGGGTTCTTGGCTAACTTTCTTTTATTACGGAGAGGGTGGGATTCGAACCCACGGAACCTTTCGGTTCAACGGTTTTCGAGACCGCCCCATTCGTCCACTCTGGCACCTCTCCTAAAAGATATTTTCTCATCTGCTGGAGGATTCTCAGCCGGAGGCTGATGCGCCTCTGGCGCAGAACCCACGGAACCTTTCGGTTCAACGGTTTTCGAGACCGCCCGATTCAACCACTCTCGCACCTCTCCAATATTATTTTTCCTCCGGAAAAATAATAGTTTTGTTCCACGATCTATCATAAATGTTCAGACACTATTAAAACCTCGGTCAACATTATTCAAATCTTATCCATACGTAGGTCTTTTTCTCTCTTAGATTTTTTTCTTACTTTCCGGAAAAAATCCTGGATAAGCCATCGGCATTCTTCTTCCAGGACTCCTCCGATGCAGTTAACCGAACTCCCCAGCTCCGGACTGTTAAGAATATTGATCGCGCCGCCCGCCGCGCCGTCCCGGGGCGCGGGGACTCCATAGACCACGGTCCCGATCCGGCAATGAATAATCGCCCCGGCACACATCGGACAGGGCTCTTTGGTTACAACAAGAGTACAGTCATTCAGCCGCCAGTCACCCAGCGCACTCTCCGCCTGAGTGATGGCGATCATCTCCGCGTGAGCGGTCGCGTCTTTGAGGAGTTCGATCTGATTATGCGCCCGGGCGATTATTCTCTTCTCATGAACAATCACGCACCCGATCGGGATATCCTCACTCTCGGCAGCTCTCTCCGCCTCCTTGATGGCCAGAGCCATCAAGGAGTTGTAGTCAGTAAAATTAATACTATCAATTATAGTACTCACCATACCGTCTTTCTATAAAAAAGGCCCCCGACGACCATAGACCAATCGAGGACCCTCATAAACATACTCTTAAGCTATACCTGAATTGTAAGCGTCTTCTGGGCTCTCGCCTCAACACTAAGATGACAGTCATTTTTCAAAACATCCAGATAGCGGCAAAGCCGCTATCTGGATTTACATGCCTGGAGGGACTCGAACCCCCAACCTTCTGGTCCGTAGCCAGACGCTCTATCCAATTGAGCTACAGGCACATATTCTTTTTACTTTCTGCAAAAAAAATATCAGAGAAGAATACCAACAATTGATATTCCCGCCAGTCCGATCAGCGATATCCCGGATATGACCATCGTTAAAACCGGCCAGAATCGGCGCTGACGGCTAATGATGAACGCCTTTATACCGGCGATTAATGCTACAGTCAATACGCAAAAAGCTATAATCATCCCCAGCCCGGCAGTGATAACCGGCCAGGAGTTCTGACTATATTCTTCTATATAGCAATAATAACAGGCATAAATTGAGAGCGCGGTCAAAGTCGCCCCCGCAACTGCAACACCAAACCAGATCAGTCCATCTGTCCCAATCCCTGGTCGCGGTTGTCCAATCTCTTCATCCATAATATTATTTTTCATGCTGAAAAATAATAGTCTTGACAGGAGATCGTGATATTAAATATTGATCAACCTTTTATCTCTCTCTACATATTCAATTCCAGCTCAACATTCAAAACTATTTTTTACAAAGTAAAAAATATAACGGAGAGGGAGGGATTCGAACCCTCGGTACCGGCTTATACCAGTACAACGGATTAGCAATCCGCCGCATTCAACCATGCTCTGCCACCTCTCCAATATTATTTCTCCTACGGAGAAATAATAGTTTTGTTCCACGATCTATTATTAAATGTTTAAACGACATTAAAACCGCGATCAACATTATTTTTGATTATCAAAACTGTATGCGGAAATAAATATCGCGTAAAGATACCACAGAATTAAAAATAATCAAGAGTGAGATATTATTTTCCCTGAGGGAAAATAATAGTTCTGAATTACAATCTACCAATATTGACTACTTTCTCGCTTTTATAGATATCCAATATCGACAGAATGTTCAAATCTATTTTTTGCAAAGCAAAAAATATTACGGAAGGGGTGGGATTCGAACCCACGGAACCCGTAAGAGTTCACTGGTTTTCAAGACCAGCGCTTTCGTCCACTCAGCCACCCTTCCTATAACATTTTTTTACTTCGCCCGGTGGGATTCTCCGTCATCCCCGCAGCAGGTATGCTGCGGGGTGCCGGATGCGGCACCGCCAAAGGTGGTGACACAGAACCCACGGAACCCGTAAGAGTTCACTGGTTTTCAAGACCAGCGCTTTTCCGTCTAAAGCCGGATCTCTGACATCCACTCAGCCACCCTTCCAGTATTCTTTTTCCTCCCCGCCCCGAAGCATTAATCGGGGGCGGAAAAATAATAGTTTTGAATTACAACCTACCCTATTAACTTCCCTTTCACATCTCTTAGTATTTCAATAGTGAGAGAATATTCAAAACTATTTTTTTGGCAAAGCAAAAAAATAAAACCTTTTATTCTTTCAGGAGATCTTCATGCCCTGGCTCAACCTGGAATACTCCATGAGAATAGGTGTATTGATCGAGGTCATTCGTCGCTTGCGCCTGATGAAGCCAGAGATCCCAATAGGCATAAAGCTCTTCATCAGACATGTTTCTCAGATCGAGGTCTTCTGCACTAAAAAATTCGTCCCTGATCTCCTTTTCCTTCATGCTTCCCCCTCCAGATCAAACGGCAAACGTCTTTAGCCCTCTCATATACGGCCTTAAAACCTCCGGGATAATCACACTCCCGTCAGCCTGCTGGTAGTTCTCCAGGATTGCCACCACAATCCGGGGGAGGGCCAGGCCGGAACCGTTCAGGGTGTGGACAAAGTGGATCTTTCCTTTGCCGTCACGATAACGGATATTGGCCCGGCGGGCCTGAAAATCCTCAAAGTTGGAGACCGATGAGACCTCGAGCCATTCCTTCTGACCGGGCGCCCAGGCTTCAATATCATAGCATTTGGCGGAAGCGAAACTCAATTCACCGGTCGGGAGCATCAGGACCCGGTAGGGAAGTTCCAATTTTTTCAGGATGCCTTCCGCGTTTTCAAGCAGCTCTTCATGCTCCCGGTATGATGTATCCGGCTGAACAAGCTTCACCATCTCAACCTTATCGAACTGGTGGATCCGGAGAAGTCCCCGGGTCTCCTTGCCGTAGGAGCCGGCCTCTCTCCGGAAACAGGGAGTATAACCGACATACTTGATCGGAAGATCGGACTCTTGCAAGACCTCACCCCGGTGGAGATTGGTGATCGGGACCTCACCGGTCGGGATCAGGAAGTAATCATCCCTCCGAAGGTGATACATATCCTCTTCCAGCATCGGCAGCTGACCGGTTCCCATCATCGACTCCCGGTTGCTGACAAAAGGCGGTGAGATTTCGGTATAACCGTTACTCAAAGTATGCTGATCAAGCATGAAGGTAATCAGGGCCCGCTCCAGCAGTGCTCCCTGCCCCTTAAAGAGCGCGAAATGCGAGCCGGTAATCTTGGCGCCTCTCTTAAAATCGATTAGCCCCAGTGTCTCACCCAATTCCAGGTGATTGCGGGGAGAGAAATCAAACTCCCGCTTTTCTCCTTCTTCGCGGACAATGATCGCGGCCCTCATATCCGGTCCAACCGGAACATCCGAATGAGGAAGATTCGGTACCCGGATCAGGAGGTCGTCCAGATCACTGTTAAGCTTGCGGAGCATCTGATCCAGAAGATTAATCTTCTCCGCCACCATCTTCATATCCCGGACCGCTCCGGAGATATCTTCACCGGCCTTCTTCAGCCGTCCGATCTCCCCGGATGCCTGGTTGCGCTTGTGTTTCAGCTCTTCAGCTTCCTGGAGCAGATTCCTCCTCTCCCGATCCAGAGCAATAACACGATCGACATCCAGTTCCATCAACCGCTGGAGGAGGACCCTCTTGATAAGTTCCGGATCATCTCTAATTGTTTTTATATCCAGCATAAATTTTTCCTCCGAAATAAAATTTTCCTCCCCCAATTAAGGCTTCGGGGCGGAGCGGAAAATTTTAGTTTTATTTTTTATTCTATATTTCGTGGTAATTCACGAATCGATATCGAGCGGGCCTTAAGAACTGGCAAACATCCGGTAAATGCCGCTGGTGATCTCAAGCCCTGTAGCCGCGGTCGTTGACCACGGCCTCAGTTATCCCCAGTCATCCGCCCCGCCGTCGGCGGGGCGGCTACAGCACCTCGCGTAAAGCGCGGATCCACTGGGTTACCGAATGTTTACGAACCTGTAAAGCCTGGCAAAAGCAATAACTTTATAGGCCCGGGGGCTTCCTCACACATGACCCGGAGGATCTTATCCCGGACCATAATACCTTTTTTCTTTAATTCTTCCAGTAATTCTCTCCCCCGAATCATCTACCGGGCGGCAGTCCGACTCATCACCCTTCCCTAACCCGATGGGATTTCACCTGCCGGTTGACCCAGGCGTAATTGGCGGCGCAGGCCATAGCCGCGAAATAATCTCTCCCCTCTCGGGCCGAAACCGGGATCTCCCATTTATATTCACTTAGTTTTTTTAAGAGGCAACTGCATATTAATAAATCCTTTACACCTTGTGGCCATATCTGGCCGATCGGCCAGATATGGCTACTCTATCCTGCCAGCTTTGCTGTAAGCGACTTAGTGCTATATATTTACATTTGCTTGGCTATTCTGCAGTAAGCCCGGTATTTCCATTTTCAATTGTCTGTGGGAGCGGCTTCCAGCCGCGATAATCGGGGAAAGATGCCCATCCCACAATTTACCGATACTGTTTTTTCAACTGTTGGGGTAACTATTCCTTCGCATATATCTTATTTCACTCACGATAAAATTTTGGCTCGGTCATGTTGTGGATAATATCTTTGGTTGTTTCAGATAGAGACTCGAATTCTTCTTCCATCATTATACCCTCCTGAACCCATTGATATAATGTTCCGAATACCGTGCTCCGTCTTTAATCATTGAAATCCTCCTTCTCTTATAACTCAAGACGCCCAGGAGAGGTGATCCCGGTCAAAACAGTCGACAACGGTCATAAGACAGAGCATAAATACCCCTATATGATCATCCTTACTTAGAGCTCCTTCTCCTTCAGGTCCTTCCATTATCTCCCTCAGTATATAATCCATAATATTACGCTGATTATAGCCTTCCATCAGATCGATTAATTGCGGGATATCTCCTTCTTCTATATTATCCATCCTGATGATGACATTCTCTATAACTTCTTCCGATACTTGCTTCATAATTCCCTCCCTATAAATTGGGCCAACTGATTACCGGGTACCAGATGAATATTCGGTAGACTGGGGGACCATTGCCGAGGATCTTCGATCCCTGTAGCCGCGGTCGTTGACCGCGGCCCCAGTCATCCGCCCCGCCGTCGGGGCTGCTACAACTTCGCCCGACTTCCGCGGTCAACGACCGCGGCTACAATTTCACCTGGCTTCCGCCCCGCCGGCGGCGGGGCGGCTACATCGGGCACGGGGTAACGTGTTCTCTGAGAACTTGCGTTACTGGATACTGCTCTCTTGAAAGCAGATCTCTTCGATTTCCAGGAGAAAGAGGAGTTCATTGAGCCAGACAGCAAGGAGTTCTTGCGGGTCGGAAGCGGTGAGATGAATTTGACGGGAAGTCGAGTCTCCCGGGGTTACCACAGGTGCCGTATAATCCAGCATCCCCCGGGCGGTATTGATAAAGATTTCTTCCCGGTTCCGGCCCCGGATCCAGAGCTCCAGATCGGCGGGGTGATCGCCTATTCTATAGCCGGGCTCGAACATGCTGGGATATACCTTAGTAGAATAACGATGTGATTCACCACGAAGGACACGAAGATCACGAAGATAATTGAGATAAAATAAAGCGCCCCGCAAAATGCGGGGCGGCTACCATTATGTTTACAATTAGTAAAATTCCCAAGCAGCAAGATTAGTCTCATTTTTTAGAAAACCTTCGTGCTCTTCGTGTCCTTCGTGGTTTCAATCATCTATATTTTAATGTGGCATATAATCCGAACTAGGACTTTTCTTCTTCCTTATCCGCTGCCTCCTCCACCTCCGGTTCCTCTTCGGCTACTTTCGCTAAAGAGACCAGCTTATCGGTCTGATCGAGATTGATCAGACGGACACCTTTGGTGGCCCGACCGATAACCCGGATCTGATCGACCGGCATCCGGATCATCTGCCCTTCGGTTGAGATCAGCATCAGTTCATCTCCCGCCCGGACTGAAGCCGCCCCGACCAGGGCGCCGTTCCTGCCCCCGGTCCTCATGGTGATAACTCCTCCTCCACCTCTTTTCTGAGCGTTATATTGATCGAAATTCGTCCTCTTCCCATAGCCATTCTCGGATACCACCAGCAAGGTATAATCCTCTTCCACTTTCTCCATCACCACCACCCTATCGTCTTTGCCCAGCCTGATCCCTTTCACTCCCCGGGCGGTACGGCCCATCGGCCGGACATCAGTCTCTTTAAATCGGATTGACTTGCCGCCGGAGGTGACCAGGAGAAGTTCATCCGAACCGTTGGTCAGAATAGCCTCGATTATCCGATCACCGGAATCAACCGTAGCGGCGATGATCCCTCCGGACCGGGGCCGGCTGTAATCGAGGAGAGAGCTTTTCTTGATGATCCCCTTCGAGGTAGCCAGCATGATAAACTGGTCAGGACTGAAATCCCTCACCCGAACCATATCGGCAATATTCTCATCACCCGATATCTGGAGGAGGTTGGTAATCGAACGGCCCTTCGCGATCCGGGAGGCGGGCGGGATCTGGTAAACCTTGAGCCAGTGGACCCTCCCCGATTCGGTGAAGAAGAGGATATAGTCATGAGTGGAGGCGGTAAAGAGGTGCTCGACAAAGTCCTCATCCCTGGTATTCATCCCCGCTACTCCTTTCCCTCCCCGCCGTTGTGAGCGATAGGTGGTAACCGGCACCCGCTTGATGTATCCGCGGTGACTGATGGTAATCAGAGCGGTCTCATCGGCGATCAAATCTTCGATCTCCAGCTCTTCTTCGGATGGAACGATCTCGGTCCGGCGGTCATCACCATATTTCTCCGACAACTCATCCAGGTCTTCCTTGATCATCTCCATAACCTTCTTATCGCTCTCCAGAATAGACTGGAGGTAGGAGATCAGCTTGATCAGTTCCTTATACTCCGCGTCGATCTTATCACTCTCGAGACCGGTAAGGCGATAGAGGCGGAGATCGAGGATGGCATTGGTCTGGATCTCGGAGAACTTGAACCGCTTCATCAGTTTCACCTTCGCCTCATCCCGGTCCTTAGACCCCTTGATAATCTTGATCACCTCGTCAATGTTCTTCAGCGCGATCTTGAACCCTTCCAGGATATGGGCCCGCCGTTCGGCGACGGCAAGCTCAAACCGAGTCCGGCGGATAATCACCTCTTTCCTGTGATCGATAAAACACCAGATGGTGGACTTCAAGTCCATCACCCGGGGACGCTTGTGGTCAAGAGAGAGGAGGATGATCCCAAAGGTGACCTGAAGCTGGGTCTTCTTATAGAGCTGGTTGATGATCACCCGGGCCACCTCTCCGCGCTTCAGCTCGATCACGATCCGCATACCCTCCCGGTCGGACTCATCCCGAAGATCGGAGATCCCGGTTATCTTCTTATGATTGACGAGCGCCGCTATATCCTCCAGGAGCTTGGTCTTATTGACGATATAGGGGATCTCGGTGATGATGATCGATTCCCGCGCCCCTTTCAAAGGCTCCACCCCCAATCTGCCCCGTAATTTAATCCGGCCCCGGCCGGTCGCGTAGGCTCGCCGGATCTCTTCGATCCCGGTAATAATCCCGCCGGTCGGGAAGTCCGGCCCGGGAATAATCTTGATAAGCTCATCCACGGTGACATCCGGATTATCGATGCAGGTCTTTATCGCCGCGGCGACTTCATTGAGGTTGTGAGGGGGAATATTGGTCGCCATCCCGACCGCGATCCCCGCCGCTCCGTTACAGAGAAGCATTGGAAACTTGCCGGGGAGCACCGTCGGTTCGGTGAGAGTCTCATCATAGTTAGGAATAAAATCTACCGTATCCTTCTTCAGGTCCTGGAGCATCTCCATTGCCAGCGGGGTCAGGCGGGCCTCGGTATACCGCATCGCCGCAGGAGGATCCCCATCGACGGATCCGAAGTTCCCCTGTCCATCCACCATGGGATAGCGGAGGTTGAAGTCCTGGGCCATCCGTACCAGAGTAGGATAGACGATCGCCTCGCCATGCGGATGGTAGTTACCCGAGGTATCACCGGCAATCTTGGCGCATTTGCGGTACCGGGACCGCGGGCTCAGCCCCAGATCGTTCATCGCTACCAGGATCCTTCTCTGGGAAGGCTTGAGGCCGTCCCGGGCATCGGGCAGCGCCCGGGAGACAATAACACTCATCGCGTAGTTAAGATAGGACTCCCGCATCTCGTCCTTAATATCGCAGTTAATTAATTTTTCATTTCGGGCATACATTATAATTTTTTCCTAAAAAAATTATCCGGATAAAAGTTGCGGCGCAGCCGCAAATTTTATATATCCAGGTTTTTCACAAATAGCGCGTTCTCGAAGATGAACTTCTTCCGGGGCGCTACCACATCCCCCATCAGGATGGTGAACATCTCATCGGCCGCGACCGTGTCATCCAGCTTGATCCGGACCAGGGTCCGCTTCTCCGGGTCCATGGTCGTCTCCCAGAGCTGCTCCGGGTTCATCTCTCCCAGACCTTTATACCGCTGTATTGTCAGGCCGTGCTTACCGTTCTTCCGGACCTGGTGGAGGATATCCATTAACTTGAAGAGAGGGAAGCGTTTCTCCTCGGAGACCAGTTCGTAGACCGGATCATCGTCACTATCTTCACCTTCGGTCTCCTTATCTTCCGGAACCACACCCAGCTTGGTCAGATCCGTCAGGCATTTGACGATCTCGCGGGATTCGTATATCTCCATCATCTCGTACTCTTCCCCATTCTCTTCCTGCACCACATCCTCTCCTTCCTCAACCTCAACAACCGGATGAGCCCGCTCCCATTCCTTCGCGAACTCCGAGAGGTCTTCGTCATCAAAGAGAAACTGTTCTTCGTGATCGAAAGTCACTCTATACCGGGGAAGCTGTAAAGTCTCCCGGTCCATAAGCTGGAGATACTCATCCCATTCGATCCCCCTCTTTCGAAGCTGGTTGATGAGATGATCGAGCCGGGTCAGGATAATCAGCAGCTTCTGAAACTGGATCCGGGTAAACTCTTTCTTATCCGCGACCCGGACCAGTTTGAGATCTTCCGATCCCAATTCAAGGAGAATCTTATTCATCTCTTCATCGCTCTCGACATAGCGCTCGGATTTCTTCCGCTTGACCTTGTAGAGCGGGGGGCGGGCCAGATAGATATATCCCTTCTCGACCAGTTCCGGCATCTGCCGGTAGAAGAAGGTCAGGAGCAGAGTACGGATATGCGAGCCGTCAACATCGGCATCGGTCATGATCACGATCTTGTGATAGCGGACTTTGTCGATATTAAAGTCCTCCGTCCCGAAGCCGGCCCCGATCGCCGTGATCATGGTCTGGATCTCTTTGTTGGAGAGCATCTTCATCGGTGACGCCTTCTCCACATTAAGTATCTTCCCCTTGAGCGGAAGGATCGCCTGGAAGCGCCGGTCACGCCCCTGTTTGGCGGACCCTCCGGCGCTATCTCCCTCAACCAGGTAGATCTCACAGAGTGCCGGATCCTTCTCGGAGCAGTCGGCCAGTTTTCCGGGAAGCCCGCCGCTCTCCAGCGCCCCCTTTCTCCGGGCCAGATCACGGGCTTTTCGAGCGGCGTTGCGGGCCTGGGAGGAGGTAATACATTTACCGACAATTGCCCGGGCGGGGGTAGGATTCTCTTCCAGGAACGCGCCGAGCCCTTCGTTGAGGATAGACTCCACAATCCCGCTCACCTCGGAGTTGCCTAACTTGGTCTTGGTCTGGCCTTCAAACTGGGGCTCCCGGATCCGGACACTGATCACCGCAGTCAACCCCTCGCGGACATCATCACCCGACATCGGCTTATCTTTCTCTTTCAGCATCTTGCGGTTCCGGGCGTAATAATTAATCGTCCGGGTCAGGGCCGACTTGAATCCGCTGAGATGCGTGCCGCCTTCAATCGTATTGATATTGTTGGCGTAGGAATAGACGTTCATGGCATAGCCATCGTTATACTGGAGCGCCACCTCAACCTCCAGATCATCCTTGGCCTTGTCGAGATAGAGAACCTTGCGGTGAAGAACATTCTTATTCTGATTGAGGAACTGAACAAAACTGATTATCCCTCCCTTGTAACAGAACTCCTCACTCCGCTCGCTCCGTTCATCGTGAAGTGTGATCTTGATGTTCTTGGTCAGGAATGCCAGCTCGCGCATCCGTTTGGCCAGGATATCATAGGAGAACTCGGTCACTTCGAATATAGTTCCATCCGGCCGAAAGGTTACCTTGGTGCCGGTGGACTTGGACCTCCCCACGACCTTGAGCTCCTTATCCAGTCCGCCGCGGATGAAGGAGATATGATAAATCTTCCCGTCCCGCTTCACCTCGACCTCCATCCACTCGGAGAGGGCGTTGACCGCTGAGACCCCAACCCCGTGAAGGCCGCCCGAGACCCGGTAGGCTTTATCGTCGAACTTTCCTCCGGCATGGAGTGTGGTCATGACCACCTCAACCGCCGGTTTCTTCTCCGTCTTATGGCGATCGACCGGGATCCCCCGCCCATCATCAGTGACCGAGATACTGTTATCGGCGTGGATCACCACATTTACCTTCCGGCAATACCCGGCCATAGCCTCATCGATCGCATTGTCCACCACCTCGTAGACCAGGTGATGAAGCCCCCGGGTGGCGGTGTCACCTATGTACATGGCAGGGCGCTTCCGGACCGCCTCAATTCCCTTCAGTACCTTAATGGTGGTGGCGTCATACTTCTTCGCCTTGGGCTTGGAGCCGGCTTTCACACCGGGGGATGGTTTTTCCTTCTTAGAATTATTTTCTGCCATAATTACCTCATCAGAAGTGCCTAAAGTTTAAAGTGCCTAAAGTGCCTAAAGTTATTCGCTTTTACCTGGCCTTTCAGGCATTAGCCGAAATAGACTCCGCAGCTATTCTGCACAAGATAGATTATTGTTTCGTCCCGATATTTACAATTAAACAAATCGGGATCCCTATGTATATCGGGAAACTTCCCCGAACCGAAAGATCAGCTTCTTTACCAGTGGGTTAGGGAGCTCTTTATTCAGCTTATCCCTGATCTGCCTCTTGCGGTAGCGTTCCAGTTGGGCCAGCCAGACAGAGCTGTCAACATTGACGGTGAGTATACCATCGCGGAAAGAATAAGGCTGGGCATGAACTGCTATAGCGGCACCTACCACAGTATCCCAAATTTCGAAGACCCGGCTGGAGGCTGTCAGTTCCTTCAGGCCCAGCCGGGATAAAATTTCTCTGACAATCGGGCCGATAGCCTCAGGCCCATTCTTCCCTTCTCTCTCCATTCTCACAGCTTCATCGGCATGATAACGCAGAGGAATCGCTCATCTTTCTTGAATACTCCCGGACTATCGGAATCAATCAACTGAAGATTTATCTCGTCTTCATCTTCCAGCACTTTCAACACGTCAATAATGAAATATGGATTAAAAGCTATTTCCAGTTCCTCCCCGTCATAAACGATCGGCATCTCTTCCTTGGTCTCTCCTACATCGGGGGTTACCGCGCTGAGCCTGGCCATGCCCCCCCCGAAGACAAATCGAACCGAGTTTGATTTCTCATCGGTTATCAGTGATGCCAGCCGGACCACCTGCATAAAATCACTCCGGTTAAGCGTCAATGTAATACCATCCTGCTGAGGGATGACTTGCCTGTAATCGGGAAATCTTCCCTCCACCAGCCGAGAAATCATCAGAATACCGGGGAGTTCAAAGGCAATCTGACGTTCTCCCAGCTTGATGGTGCATTCCCCCTCATCTCCCAGAATCCGGGTCAGTTCATGGATCGTCTTACTGGGGATAATAATCTCCTTCCGAAAATCCGCGGGGATCGGGCATTCAGTCCGGGCCAGGGCCAGACGTCGGCCATCTGATGCCACCACGGTAAGTTCTCCATTCTCAAATAGAAAATATAGCCCGTTCAGCACATACCTTGTCTCGTCCAGCGAGATCGCATAAGAAGTCATCCTGATCAGATCTTTTAGATCCGCCTGCCGGATCGAGATACTCTCAACCTCACCGAGCTCCGGCGCCGCCGGAAATTCTTCCCGGGGAAGACCTTTCATGCGGAAGAACGAACGGGGCGACGTAATCTTGATCTCATTGCCCTCTCCCGATTCCAGTTCATGGGTACCATCCGGCAATTCTTTCAGGATGCTGAATAAGCGGCGGCCGGGGATACTGTTTCCGCCCTCTTCAATAACTTCCGCCGGGAGCGAACATGATATCCAGAGTTCCAGATCACTGGCAATCATCTTCGTGCCGTCCGGGCCGGTCTCCAGAATAACGTGGGACAAAATCGGCAGCATGCTCTTGGATCCGATAACTCCCTGAAGAATCTGGATTACCCGTAATGCGTCTTCCTTGGTAAATTTTAACTTCATCAATACCTCCCTTTATAATCCGAAAGAGTTAATTATTCCGGCAACTAATCCACTTTTCAACACCTATTATAGAATAATAATCTTTATTATGTAAATACAATAATAATAATAATGCCTGTGGATATGTGTATAAGAATAATATTCCCTCGAGATTGTTCGGGAATAACCCCGTATCCCGCTATTTTTTCGCCGTGGAAACCAGGTGAATAACCGGTGGATAGCAGTGGATAAGTCTGGATATTTTTGTGATTTAAAGTTATCCCCAATTTATCCAATGGGATTTCCACATAAAATTAGCCCCGCTGACGGCGGGCAACTTTTATGTTTTTGAACCATGAGTACTATGAATATATTCAGGCAATCCCGGGGAGAAATCTCGCGATCTAGAAACACTTGGTTTAAGCGAGATTGTGAGCATGATTAGAAATACCCTGGACGCCGCGCCAATAAAATCATGTTGGTCCTGGTTCAAAACTAAATGAGTGCCCGAAGGGCGCTCATTTATTACATCGCCGCCTGCCGGATCTCTTTCTCCAGGTAGGAGAGGGTATTGTGAAGATGCTTGTCGATGATTATCTGGTTTTCGATCTTCTGACAGGCATGCAGCACGGTGGTATGGTCCCGTCCACCGAATGCCTCTCCGATCTCGTTTAGAGAGCGTTTGGTCATATTGCGGGCCAGGTACATCGCTAACTGTCGGGGATACGCGATGGCTCGGGGTCTGCGGGAGCTCTTCATATCCGCCATGCGGATATCATAATAGTCACTGAGCTTCCTCTGAATCTGGTCAATAGAGATTATCTTCTCCATCTCATCTTCCACAATTCCGGCCAGGATCAGCTCGGCGGTCTTGAGAGTGAGCTCCGTGCCGGTGAGCGAGGAATAGGATATCACCTGGATCATGGCCCCTTCCAGTTTGCGGATATTGGATTTTATCCGGTCGGCGATGTAGAGAATGATCTCATCCGGGATTGTGACTCCTGAATATTCAGCCTCCTTGCGGAGGATGGCTATCCGTGTCTCCCGGTCGGGAGGCTGGATATCGACTACCAATCCCCATTCGAACCGGGAGATCAATCTTTCCTCAATATCCGGAATATCCTGTGGGGGACGATCGCTGCAGAGGATAATCTGTTTGTGGAGATCGAAGAGATGATTGAAGGTATGGAAGAAGGCCTCCTGAGTCTTAACCTGTCCGCCGAGAAAATGGATATCGTCGATCATCAGCACATCCACTTCCCGGTATTTTCTCCGAAACTTCTCGGTTGTGCGATTGGCGATAGAGTTAATAAAATCGTTGGTAAAACTCTCGCTGGAGAGGTAGAGGACCTGGAACTTCTTCTCTTCCTGAAGGATCGTGTTAGCGGCGGCCTGCATCAGATGGGTCTTTCCCAGCCCTACTCCTCCGTAGAGGAAGAGCGGATTATATGCTCTTCCGGGGGCATGGGCGACCGCCATGGTTGCCGCGTTGGCGAATTGATTGGAGGCGCCGACGACAAAACGATCAAAAGTATATTTAGGATTGAGGTTTGAGATCGGCTGTCGAACCGGGCGTCGTGCCGCCGGCGGGATCGCCTCCTCCTCCGGTAATGCTATCGTATAATGGCCGATAGTGAATGTGACAGATACCCGTCGTCCGGCAATAGCGCTTCCGGTTTCTTCTATGATCTCCCGATAATGTTCCTGGAGCCAGTCAGAGAAAAATTTGTTGGGGACTTCGATATTAAGTCTATCATCCTCCCACCTGACCGATTTAATCGTTGAGATCCAGGTCTGGTAGTTCGATTCGCCCAGTCGCTCTCTGAGCTGCGAGAATAGGTCCGCGGTTAAAGTATCCATTATTAAGTCATCACCTTCGGCTCTAACTGAGTGGATAACCACTTAAGTTAATACCATTTGAGATAGTAAATATCTTCAGACAACAGCCAGTAGGGGCGGGCTGAAGATAATTTATATATGTAAAATTTATAAACAAGTAAAATTTATCCACAATTTAACGATCAATAAGGCAGAGAAGCATATATTTCGCAATAGTTAGCGGTATAAATAGTAATTCAACAATGATCATTTCGCGACGAGAGCGTTTCGGCGGAAGTACCCAAGCCACTGAGTATCAGTTAGTTGCGACGCGCATAATTGTCATACAATTATTTGGTATGGACAGGACCGTATTTTTACTCTTATCCATACTATTATTCTATCTATTTTAACAGGTTATGAATATCTCCAACATTGCTATTTTGGTTATCAACAAGTTATCCACAGCCATCTTCTCTATCTCTTGAAAAGAAGTGACCGAATTATAGTATGAAAAATACAGAGATGCAAGGAAAAAAAGAAAAAATTTAGATAAAAATGAAAAAATATTCTTCCCTTGCTATTGACAGGAGTCAGGGAGTATATAATAATGCCGTTTACTTTATTCGGATGAGAAATTAAGATCATTCAAAATCCAAAATAGGAAACACAACGATGAAGAGAACATACCAACCTTCGAGAAGAAAGCGGGCCAAGACACATGGTTTCTTTGCTCGCAAAGCTACCAAGGGTGGCCGGGATGTTATAAGAAGGCGCAGGAGAAAGGGCAGGAAGAGATTAACGGTCAGTTCAGCCTAAGCCGGTGAAGAATACCTCCCTCAGCTTTCCCCGAGAGTTGATCCTGAAGAAGAGAGACTCCTTCAAGCGTCTATACCGTAGAGGAAGAAGGATCCGGGGGGAGACGATAACTTTGTTTTATCATCCATCCGTCGCCGAACCGTTCCGGGTCGGCTTCTCCACCAGGAAGAAACTGGGGAACGCTGTCCGGCGTAACCGGGCCCGACGTTTGATGCGAGAAACATTCAGGCTCCATCAGCATGAAGTCCACCAACGGATGGAATACCTCTTCCTCTGGACCGGACGGGTTGAAGGAGTCAAACTCAACCGGGTGGAGGAGGAGATGCTTGACCTTCTGGGCCGCGGAAAATTATTAGAGAGATGAAGAGGTTCTTGACAGGGACAATGATTCTGATAATCAGAGGATATCAACTTCTGATATCCCCGCTCTTCCCGGGACGGTGCCGCTTCTATCCCACCTGTTCCGAATATTTTAAACTCAGTCTGATTAAATGGGGGCCGGTCCGTGGGACCTGGAAAGGCCTGACCCGGATAGCTAAATGCCATCCCTTTCACCCCGGCGGCTATGACCCGGTGGAAAAAGTTTAAAGTGCGCTAAAGTGCCTAAAGTTGAAAGTTGTCGCTTTCGCCTGGGTGCCCAAATAGGTTTTAAGGACAGAAAGTAAACTATAAAATAAGTTGAGAATGTAGATTAACTTTCAAAACTATTTTTTTTGCAGAGCAAAAAAAATATTTCGGAGGAAAATTTTAATGGATAAAATAAGTAAGTTAGGTCTGGGGGTAACTGTCCTCCTTCTTATCGGATGGTTCTACTGGCAGAGTCAACAGAAGAAGGATGTGGTTCCACCGCCCGATCGGAGTGGTGATACGGCGGAGGTAGTTGCGCGAGAAGGAACTGCCGCACCCGCGAAAGTTATCCCGGTTACTACCCCGGCGGTTATTATCAAGGAAGAAGCGGTCGTCGTTCCGGCAGCTGAATTGGCGGTAGGCTTCCCGGACGATATTACCCCCATAACTATCGATACCGGTCTGGCGATAATCAGATTAAATCCATTCGGGGGGGTAATCCAGAAGTTAGTCCTGGACGAAAACCCGGATGCCGGGATCAGGAAGCTCCCGGATGAGGGCAGCGGGGCGGTTACCCTGGTCAATGCCGCCAATATCGAGCAGGCCCCGGGACGGCTGACTAATTTCCCGCCGGTGGTTATGAAGGCCACTGAATTCGCGGGCGGAGTTGAGTTCTCGGCCACCTATGATAATGAGATAACGGTGGAGAAGAGATATTCGTTTGAAGAAGGATCCTATTCCGCGACACTCGATATAGTGCTCCGCAATGACTCGGATCAGATCCTCAAATGGGAATCCGGGCCGGTCTTCAACTGCGGCGCCATCTTTCCGATAGATAAGGACGACCTCTTAGGAGTGGATATTCTCAATGCTGATGGTATGCTCCGGAAGAAGGCGCCGGAAGCCATGATCCCGGCCCAGATCAACTGGCTGGGATTGAAGACCAAGTATTTCGTCGCTATCTACAAGCCGGTTGAAGGACCCGCGTCATTCTTCTCCATCGCCGGAGTGGAGAAGTCAAAAGCGCAACCGAAGAAGGCCGCCCTTGGCTGCGCCCGCGGTCCCGGCGCTTCTCCCTATGAATACCTTAGGGCCGATATGGTCTTCCCCACCTTGATCCTCAAGCCCGGCGAGACCGCGCGGTACTCTTTTGATCTATACCTGGGGCCGGCCAACTACGCCATCTTAAAAGAGGTGGGTAATAGCTTTGAGCAGATTGTGGATTTCGGCATCTTCGGCAAGATCTATCTCCCTCAGGCCCTGATCTGGCTCTTGAATTGGATATATGGCCTGATCGGCAGTTATGGATGGGCGATCATCCTTCTCACCATCATTATCAAGGTTGTCCTCTGGCCTCTGACCCATAAGAGCTACGCCTCGATGGGGAAGATGCAGAAGCTTCAGCCTCAGTTAGCGGAGCTGAAGGAGAAGTATAAAGGGGACTCCAAGAAGATCCAGGCGGAGACGATGAAGCTCTATAAGGCCAACGGGGTCAACCCGATGGGAGGCTGCCTCCCCATGCTCCTCCAGATGCCGATCCTCTTTGCCCTCTTCACTACACTCCGCAATACCATTCTCCTCCGGAAGGCTCCGTTCTGGATCATCCCCGGGAAATGGATCAAGGATCTTTCGGGACCGGATGTCCTGATGGTGCTCGATAAGTCTTATCCGATCATCGGCAACCATCTCAATATTTTGCCGTTGTTGATGGGATTAAGTTTCTTTCTTCAGCAGAAGTTCACGCCTACCGGCGGTGGTGGGAGCGCTCAGTCCGCCCAGCAGCAGAAGATGATGGCGACACTGATGCCGGTTATGTTCACCTTCTTATTCTACAGTCTCCCTTCCGGTTTAAACCTCTATTTCATGCTCAGCACCTTTATCACCATCGCCCAGCAGCTGATAACTACCAGGATGGGTGAGAAGAAGGGGTGAGTTAGGCGATATTTTAAAACATAGCTCTCTGTCATTTAGTGTTGGTTTAAAGTCGATAATCAGAACATTGTTTTATAATGACGAAATCCGAATGAGGAATGATGAATAAATGTCTAAATCCGAATGCCCAAAGGGGTTTGCATCGCGCTTGAGTCATTCCTATCTGTTTGCTATTTGGCCCAGTCTGCTCCTTCTCCTTCACGCCTATGTTCTAAAAGTACTATGGTGCGTAATCGCAAGAGAGCAATAGCTGCTTTTAGCCGCCGTTGCTATTGATGCTATCCGGTAGCCACAGCTATTTTTCTATGGTGGCGGCTGGCGAATGAGGGTCGCCGGGGGTTATTCGACATTTTGGATTCGTCATTCTTTCGTCATTCCTCATTAGGATTTCGTCATTGAATTAATAAAATTATCTTCATGAGTATTTACCCACACAAAGTCACTGATAATCTTGAACCTTTAAGTTAAACAGTCTATGTCTCCCACCTCACCCGACACCATCACCGCCCTGGCCACCCCCGATGGCGAGGGGGCGATCTCCGTGATCCGGATCTCCGGCCCGCTATCTCTCTCGATACTGAAGAATATCTTCCACCTCCGAAAAGGAGAACCAAGAGAGATGGAACCCTACCGGCTCTACCGGGGATGGATCCATGATGGCGACCGGAATATTGATGATCTCATGGTGGCGGTGATGGAGGCACCGAGGAGCTACACCGGTGAGGATATGGTCGAGATCTATTCCCACGGGGGGCGGGTGATATCCTCCCTCATCCTTGATCTCATTACCTCCCGCGGCGCCCGGATGGCGGAGCCGGGAGAGTTTACCCGGAGGGCTTTCCTCAACGGGAAGATGGACCTGACCCGGGCCGAATCGGTTGCCTGGCTGATCTCTGCCCGCTCGGAGGAGGAATTGAGATCCGCGGTCGGTCAGCTCGGCGGCGGCCTCCGCGATCGCCTCCTTAAAATTAAGGGAGATCTCATCCACGCTCTCTCCCTGGTAGAGATCACACTTGATTTTGATGAGCACGAAGATCATCCGGTTCCTTATCCGGAAGTAAGGGCGCTGATCATCTCGGCCCGGAGAGCATTGAAATCAATCTGGTCGGAGGCCCGGGCTGGAGGCTTCCTCCATGACGGGATCAGGGTGGTGATTGTCGGCAAGCCCAATGTGGGAAAATCGAGCCTTCTCAATACCTTCCTCTCCCAGAAGCGTGCTATCGTCTCCACCGAGCCCGGGACCACCCGGGACACAATTGAAGAAGTGATCCGGCTTGAGGGGATCCCGCTCCGACTGATCGACACCGCCGGGATCCGCCAGCCTTCCGGAGAGATTGAGAGGGAAGGGGTGGACCGCGCCCGGGAGAAAGCCCGGGCTGCTGACCTGGTCCTGGTGGTTCTTGATAGCGGGACCAGCATAACCGAAGATGATCTGAAGACCCTGGAACTGGTCCGGGAAAAACCGGCGCTCCTGGTCATCAATAAGACCGATCTCCCCGAGAAGGTCAATCTGGAGCAGATCCGTCATGAACTACACCGGAAGAAGGTGGTAAAAATATCCCTGGCCAAAAACTGGGGGATCGAGCGGTTACGGCAGGAGATTATCTCCCTAATCAGGGAAGAATTCATGGGGGGCAACTCTGCCGGGGTAATGATCAGCGGCCGCCGCCGGGATTCAATTAAAGAGGCAGTTAACTCTCTGGATGAGTCGCTCAGAAGCGTAGAGCGTCAACTCTCCGGTGAATTCATCGCGTCCGACCTCACTCAGGCCATCAAGCAGGTAAAACTGATCCTGGGCGAAGAATACGGCGATGAGCTTCTGGACGAGATCTTCTCCCGTTTCTGCGTCGGGAAGTAGCTAATACCAGCTCAAAAATGGTATCGATCTAAAAGTCCTATAACCCCCGTGCCTATCCCCCCGCCCAGACCCCCGTGACCTCGGTCACGGGTGAATCAGTTCATCAGCTAATTGCGTAAACTCGGCCCCTGCCACCCCGATATGCACCGGGATGCAAGCACTTTATGTGGCAGGTGAATAAGTTCATAAGCTAGGCCGTACTCGAAAAGGTATTTTTAACATTCTGTGCTAAAAAAACTAAATATTCACCACGAAGGTCACGAAGAACACGAAGAAAAACAAAGAAAACTATGGAATTTTCCTTTGTTTCTTC
>CAKZYZ010000280.1 GCA_937885075.1 uncultured bacterium
TTTTCATTTGATTTGTCATTGCGAGGAGCGGAGCGACGAAGCAATCTCCTCACAAACAAAGCAGATTGCTTCGTCGTCCCTCCTCGCAATGACTTAGTGTTCGGGGTTTTCGTTCAGACACTAATTATTCTGTCCCAAATTATTCTGCCTTAAAAGGCCCGAGTTGAGGCAAATAGTCCTGCCTGCAATGGTCCTGCCATAAAAAAAGGGGGAGAGGGAGGGGAATAGGGGAAGAAGGATCAGAAAGTGATAACTCTCAATCAGGATGTGACACCAAATTTGAAATCACAAACCTGCCTGGCGGAGCCGAGGTTTGCAAAGGCGTCATGCCAAATAACTGGGATTTATTGTTATTTCCGCTGAAAACAATAAATAAATATATGCATAAAAATCAATACAAGTTATTCAGTAACCGAAAGGTCAAGAGGATCCATTTTATCGGGATCGGGGGGGCGGGGATGAGCGTTCTGGCCCGGATTATCCTGGCGCTTGGTTTTGAGGTCTCCGGGTCGGATCTGCGGAAGAATGAGATTACAGAACGGCTCTCCCTATTGGGCTCTGATATCTTTCAAGGACAGAGAGAGGAGCAGGTCGACCGGGCCGATCTGGTAGTTTATTCTTCGGCGGTTGACCCGACTAATCCCGAGTTAGCCTCAGCTCGCCGGAGAGGAGTTGAAATATTTCATCGGTCGGAACTACTGGCGGAGTTGATGAGATGCAAGAAAGGGATAGCGGTCGCGGGAAGCCACGGGAAGACATCTACCTCCGCGATGATTGCCTGGATATTGATTGAGAGCGGGAGATCTCCGGCGCTCGCGCTGGGGGGAGAGGTGATAGGACTGGAAGATCATGAGGGATGGGGGAAGGGGGAGTATCTGGTCGCCGAGGCTGATGAGAGTGATGGTTCACTCTCCCGGTTTTCTCCGGTGGTGGAGGTGATCACCGGGCTTGATCTGGATCATGTAGATTACTATTCCGGTTGGGAAAAGCTGATTGAGACATTTCAACGATTTATCGGCCGCCTGCCGGAAGATGGAAGCTTAATAATAGAATCCGGTACCCCTGACCTGGACCGCGTCAGCAGGGGCGCGGCGGAAGTTATAACTTATGGCCTCTCTCCATCCGCTCGAGTTCGGGGGAGCAGGATGAGCTTCGATCGGGGGGGGAGCCGGTTTATCGTCTTTGAAGATGATACTGAATTGGGAGAGATTGTTCTGGGGCGGCCCGGGACCTGCAATATAACAAATAGTCTGGGGGCAATCGCCTGCTGCTTGAAACTAGGGGTGCCGTTCAGTGATATTGCCGATGCTCTGCGATCCTTTCGTGGGGTTCGCAGGAGACTGGAGATAAAATCCGAGACTCCGGTTATGATTGTGGAGGATTACGCCCATCATCCGACAGAAGTGGCGGCCGCTCTTGAAGCCATCCGCCTCACCTCTCCCGCGAGATTGTGGTGCGTATTCCAGCCTCATCGCTACAGCCGGACCCGTCACTTTTTTCGTGAACTGGCCGGCTCTCTCTCTGCGGCCGATAGGATAATTCTTACCGATCTCTACCCCGCTTTTGAACAGCCTATCTCCGGAGTGAGTTCCGCTCTTATCCTCGACGCGTTAAGAGAGTTGAGCCGTCCGGACGCGCTCTTGCTGGAGCAATCTTCTATCCGCTCATACCTGGAGACGGAAGTAATGGAGGGTGATGCCGTGATAATTATGGGAGCTGGTGATATCGGCCATCTGGCCGGAGAACTTGTTAGCAGCCCCCTCATCAAAAAGGCGGGATGAGAGATGTGCCTGTAATAATGAAGTGATCTGCCGCAAAGATAAAAAATAAGATAAAAATGTAGATTCTCCATCTTTAAATCTTTTCTTTGTGTCTTGGTGCCTTTGTGGCATAAATTGTGGATCTAAGATCTTTTGTAATGAAAATTGAACCGGAAAAATATGGTAGAGTAGGGGTCCTGCTGGGAGGACCGTCGGCGGAGAGGGAGATCTCTCTCAAATCCGGTCGGGCCATCTCGCGGGCGCTCCGGGATTCGGGGATTACGGTTGTTGAGATCGGTGAGAATGAGGAGGTCAGGGAAGGGGTCGGCGCTCATGATATAGATCTGGCATTTATAGCGCTCCATGGCCGATTCGGGGAGGATGGCCAGGTTCAGGAATTTCTGGAAGGGTTAAATATTCCCTATACCGGATCGGGGGTCCAGGCGAGCCGGCAGGCCATGGACAAGATTCTTTCTTATCAGGTCTTTGAATCGGCCGGGTTAAGCATTCCGGAGCATCGGACTATTGAGCCGGGGGATATTCTCTCCTCCGCTCCCATACCGCTACCCGTGGTTGTAAAGCCGGCCCGGGAGGGGTCCAGTATCGGATTGAGCCTGGTCCGGGAACCCGGAAAATTTATGGAAGCGGTCACCATTGCCCGGCGGCATGATGAAAGGATTATAGTAGAGAAATATATCCCGGGTCGTGAGCTGACGATCAGCATTCTTGAAGATAACGCGCTTCCGGTTATTGAGATTATCCCGGATAATCCATTCTTTGATTATGAAGCGAAGTATGTAAAGGGGAGATCAGAATTTATAGTCCCGGCGGAACTACCCGTGAATATCTATCAGGAGGCGCAGAGAATAGGTTTGGCCGCCCACCGGGCACTGGGATGTTACGCGTACTCTCGGGCGGATATCCTCCTGGGAGAGGACGGGGGCCTCTATCTGCTGGAAGTTAATTCAATCCCCGGTTTTACCGCTACCAGCCTTCTGCCCCAGGCTGCCCGGGCGGTCGGGATTGATTTTCCGGAGTTATGCCTGAAACTTCTTGATCTGGCTATGATCAGGGGTTAAGTAAGGTTTTAGTTAAATACTTGTGAGTGACGAGTTCCATCTCATCATATCCTCTTTGTTCTAAGAGTTAATACTATGCGGTGGAGCTTTCTATTGCAAGTCCAATTACAGTCGAATTACAAGCGAGCCTTTATCTTAAGTCA
>CAKZYZ010000281.1 GCA_937885075.1 uncultured bacterium
GGGTGGTAAGTGACGAGAGAGTGGGAGACGAGTGGGGTAGAGGTGAAAGCGCGTTGAACATACGTCATAATTGAGTTCTGGTGATTATATTGATGGTTTTTCAGTTTTTTTTTTTTAATGATACGGCGACCACCGAGATCTACACTCTTTCCCTACACGACGCTCTTCCGATCTTACCTGAACGTTGGATGTTGAACGTTGAGCGCCTGCCCGCCGAAGCCTTGGCGAAGGCTGGCTGAACGTTCATCCTTTCCACTAGGGCTTACGCCCTCGCCTATTGTCTTCCGCCCCTTCGGGGCTTCTTTTCGTTGAACGTTGGACGTTGAGCGTTGAGCGTTGAACATTCATCCTTTATTCGTCCTCTCGTCCATTCGTCCTTCATCCATCATCCCATATTAAAGTTCCAGCCCAGACCGGTCAAGAATAAAATGTTCAATATACGGCAATAAACTGTTGGATAATAAACAAAATCAAGATGTAATTCAAACAATAACAGTACTATATCCGGCTGAGATAATTTTAACATGATTACATAACATAAAGTAACACAAGAGGTAACAATAATTTAATGATCGAAATGATCATCCCGGAGAAAATATCACGCGGATTGGCATGGAATCTGCTTCTATCTCTGGTGAGATGAAGAAATATATAAAAAATATTGTTATTTATTCTATATCTTCCCTCCTCTTTATCTTTATCCTGAATACATCCGCCGCGACCGGATGGCATTTAAACCAGAACAACTCCCCCCGGGGAGGCAAATACTACCTCACCCCTGATATGCGGATGTTAGCGGAGGATATTCTCTACAGCCGGTTCTATACATCAGAGGAACAACTGGCACGGCAGATATTTGATTGGGTGGAAAATAATATTGAATATGATGAATCCTCCGGTACCTCGACCGCTTCCCGCATCTTTGAAGAGCGGAAGGGAAAGTGCGCCGGCCAGTCCCGCCTCTTCATCGCCCTGGCCCGGGAGTTCGGGCTAGACGCCCGGTACGCCCTGGTTGATATTGACTGTTACGGCAAACCGGTCAAGCATGCCTGTGCCTGGATCCGGCTGGACGGGAAGGAATATCTAATCGACCCCGCCTATGGGCTTTTTGGAGCCGATCATCAGGATTGGAGAGTGGTGAATGATAGACCGAGCCTTCTCCTCCTTGCCTTTGCCCCGGCTGAATAATCCAGTAGCCTGATCCCGCCCGATGGCACCAAATTCCCGTATATTTATTATTGTCTTCCCGGTGCCATAATAGTATATACTATTAATGCTCCCTAATTATTTATTATTAGTGGGCTTCAGTGCTCCCCGTTCTCTCCTAACGGCTGCCTTTAGGCTGCCACACGGTGGCGACCTGAAGGTCGCCGCTACGAGCACGGGGCGATGAGGTTTACTGAAAGGTGAGGGGTACAAAGTCATTGTCTGTGAAGACGGGACAGAGGCCTGATAAAAATTATTGAAAATAATAAGCAAGTACCTTGGTTAATACTCGAAAAGATTTTCAATCAGAAAATCATGAATCCTGATATTGAATGCCTAAACAGGCTGTTACCGTGGCAAACAATTCTATAGGATCACTCGCAAAAATATTGAAACGGGCATTTATCCCGAACGTTAAATAAGGATAAACGATGAGTGGATTGCCTGAATTTTTGAAGAAGTATTTCTGGGATACGGAATTTGAAAAAATAATCCTGGAAAACCGCAGGATATATGTGCTGAAACGGATTCTGGAATATGGTGACAAGAAAGCCGTTGCCTGGATGCGGAGAAATTTCACCACCACGGAGATGAAAAATGCTCTCGTTACTTTCCGCGGCTATTCTCAAAAAAGCGCCAACTATTGGGCCATTATTTTAGATATGCCCAGAGAAAAAATACCATGTTTGAAAATACACTCATCAACGGAGCAAAAAAAAATCTGGCCTTATTAGGAGATTCCGGAATTTTATATCATGCCTATCTGGCAGGAGGTACAGCGGCCGCGCTGCAATTGGGGCATCGCATCTCAGAGGATTTTGGTTTTTTTACGCCGGAGGAATTCAGCCCCAGAGCTTTCGCCGGTGAGCTATCGGAATTTGGTTCATTTGACCAAGAACAGGCCGATAAAGGTACCGTCTTGGGCGAATTCGAAGGAATTAAATTCAGTATTTTTCATTATAAATATCCCCTGATTTTTCCTCCATTGAAATATCAGTCATTGGATATCGCCGATATTCGGGACATCGCCGCGATGAAGATAGATGCTGTGGCAAGCCGGGGAGTAAAGCGGGACTTTGTCGACTTATATTTCATCTGTAAATCCGGTTATAAATTAGGAGCGCTGCTGGATTATTATGACATGAAATACGGGGTACTGGCTTCCAATCTTATTCACATTCAGAAGAGCCTGGTGTATTTTAACGATGCTGATCCGGAAGAGATGCCGAAGATGTTAAAGGATATAACATGGGATGGTATAAAAAAATACTTTAATGATGAAGTAAAGAACATCTCTAACACAGACAGCAGATAAGTGAAGAAGTGAACTTAGAACTTAGGGTTTGACCCTGATTCTCCCCCCCTTATTAACTTCTCTCCCCCTGCCAGGTTATCTGTCCGAGTAATAATTCCATCTCCCCCGGAGATAATCTCAGTTAAACTCACCCAAAAACTACCCCGGAGTTTTCCGAGGTTATTCCTTAGTGCTCCCCGGTAATAACTATTTCCATTGTTCCCCCCGTTTCAAATTCCTTGGGATTTTTCTGTTGAGATTTTTTTATTGACGTAATTTGTATATATCTATAGGATTTAGCAGATGGTGGTCTATATAATTATATCATTCAGCATCAAATTGTTATAGGTCTTACCGCGGAAGAGAACCGCGTCAACAGAGCTCAAGAAAATCCGGGTGCCATGAAGATACTCTATACCAATACCGGCGAGATTAAAACCGGCCGAAAAAATGAGATATTACACTCCAGTGGGATCGGTTCCTGTGTCGTCATCACCGCCTATCATCCCGGGAATAAAGTAGGGGTTATGGCCCATGTCATGCTGCCGGGATCGGCCCCGGCAGGAGAAGATAACCGGAGAACAAGATACGCCGTAGATGCCATTGATGAACTGATCGAAAGGATGGGAGCTTCCGGGGCAAGCCGGGACGATATCGAGATATGCCTGGTGGGAGGAGGCAATGTGCTAAAGAGAGAAGATGATCTTATCTGCGGAAATATTATCGGTTCGGTTACCGAAATTCTCCATGATAAGGGGATCAGGATAAAGGCTCACTCACTGGGAGGCACCCAGAGGAGGAGTGTTTCTCTCAATGTTGATACGGGAACCATACTTTACGCGGTGGGAGATGGGGGGGAACGCAGATTAACACCATCGGTACTCCCCCCCCCTCCCCCCGAGTTTACGGGGTCTCATCTGACTGTAAGTTGAACGGCTAAATTACTGTTTCGAAATTTCAATGACACTCGTAGCGGCAGCCTTCAGGCTGCCACTAATGGCGACCTGAAGGTCGCCGCTACGAGGTTGCGCCGGAGGCACTAATTTATAAAATTACGAAGCCGGCAGGAGAGAACTGACCGCCAGGGATTGAACCGGGAACATCCAATGAAAACCAACAATAAAGAAATAGAACACCTCAATCAGATACTCCGGGCGATCCGTAATGTCAACCAGCTCATTATCCGGGAGAAAGACCCGGACCGAATACTTCAGGGAGTATGCGACGATCTTACCGCTACCCTGGGCTATTACAATGTCTGGATCGTGCTCCGGGATAACTCCGGGAAACTCCTGCGGTCAGCGGAATCCGGACTGGGAATTAACTTTGATCCCATCATAAAGCGGCTGGCCCAAGGGGGACTTACCGGTTGCGCGGAGAGGGCGCTGGCCTCAGCCGGGGTACAGGTGACACGGGATCCGCTCACGGAGTGCGGAGACTGTCCTCTGGCAGAACAATACGCGGGACGGGCGGCCCTGACCGTGCGTATAGAGCATGACGGAACTATTTATGGGCTTCTCTCGGCTTCCGTCCCGCGGAAATTGGCGGCCGAAGAGGAAGAGCAAAATCTCTTTGCTGAAGTGGCCGGTGATATCGCCTTTGGCCTGCATAATATCACGGTGGAAGAAAATCAGCGACAGGCGGAGAAAGCCGTTCAAATAGCCCGGGAATATGCCGATAGCATTGTCTCCACCATCAGAGAACCACTTGTAATCCTGGATAAAGATCTGCGGGTGGTATCAGCGGGACGATCATTTTATACCACTTTCCAGGTTACTCCCGAGGAGACCGAGGGACAGCTTATCTTTAACCTGGGCAACCTCCAGTGGGATGTCCCCGCCTTGAGGAAACTTATGGAAGAGGTGCTGCCCGAGAAGACAACCATCGAAGACTATGAGGTGGAGCATAACTTTGAAACCGTCGGAGAAAGGACAATGCTCCTCAATGCCAGGAAAATCAGAAGAGAAGGAGATGAAGAATTAATCTTACTGGCTATCGAGGACATCACCGTACGCAAGCAGGCGGAGGAGGAACTGAAGGCCGCCAACCAGCAGCTTGACGCTAGGAATCAACAACTGAGGGCCGGTGAGCAGCAGCTCAGAGCTCATGAGCAGCAGCTCCAGGCCGCTAACCAGCAGCTTAACGCGGGTAACCAGCAGTTAATCGCCAGTGAGCAGCAGCTCCGAGCCGCCAACCAGCAGTTGCGGGCGACCGAACAGGAACTGCGGTCGGTTAACCTGGCCCTGAGGAAACGAATCAAGGAGCTGGATTATTTCTTTGACCTGGCCGCCCTGGTCGAGAGACCGGGGATTTCGCTGGAGGAACTGCTCCAGGGGGCGGCTGAACTTATTCCCCCGTCCTGGCAGTATCCGGAGATCACCGGCGCGCGAATTGTCCTGGGAGAACGTAAATTTAAAACAGAAAATTTTCGAGATACCTTCTGGAAACTAGCCGCCGATCTCATCGTACGGGGTAAATGGCGAGGGGTGATCGAGGTCTGCTATCTGGAGGAGAGACCCAAGCATGATGAGGGGCCATTTCTGATAGAAGAGAGAAAACTGATCGACGCTATAGCCGAACGGCTGGGAAGAAGTATCGAACGGCGGCGGGCGGAAGAAGAACTCAAGAAGTACAGTAACCATCTTGAGGAACTGGTAAAAGAACGCACTCTGGAACTACGGGAATCCCGGGAGAGCGCCCTTCGTTCGGAGCGGTTGGAGATCGGAAGAGCGTCGTGTAGGGAAAGAGTGTAGATCTCGGTGGTCGCCGTATCATTAAAAAAAAAAAAAAAAATACAACACGCTTAATCCAAGCTTAGG
>CAKZYZ010000282.1 GCA_937885075.1 uncultured bacterium
GGTAAGCCGGTAAGCGGTAAGCAGTTAGCAGTAAGCGGTAAAAACAACGCCATAGTGCCGCTCACCGCTTACTGCTCACTGCTCACTGCTTACCGCTTACCGCTCACTGCTTACCGCTCACTGCTTACTGCTCACTGCTCACTGCTTACCGCTTACCGCTCACTGCTTACCGCTCACTGCTTACTGCTTACTGCTCACTGCTCACTGCTTACCGCTTACTGCTCACCGCTCACTGCTTACCGCTTACCGCTCACTGCTTACTGTTTTCTGTTTTCTGTTTTCTGTTTTCTGTTCTCAGTTTTCTGTTCTCTGTTCTCCTATTACTTCCATCAAAATAGCTCCGCTATTTTCCAACTGGTCTTCTGAATATCCCACTTCTCCTCGATCTTCCTCCTCCCCGCGCGACCATATCCGGCCATTAATTCAGGCTCACGGCTGACCTTCTTCACCAGATCAGCTATCGCCCGGGGATCCTTCTCCGGGATGGTAAATCCGCAGGATGGATCGGCTATCAACTCCGGGAGAGACGGCAGCGAGGTGCAGGCCACCGGCACACCGACCGCCAGGGCCTCCAGCAGGACATTCGGAATTCCCCAATGAATCTTTAACACCGCCGGGAGGATAAAGAAGTCCGCCCACCGATAATGATCCGCCATCTCATCCTGGGCCTGATATCCGGTAAATGTAACATAATCATCCAGCTTCTTATCCCGTACCATCTCCCGGAGCTGTTCCTTCAGATATCCGCCCCCGACAATACGGCAATGAAAATTAAAGTTATCTGCGGCTAAGATCCGGCAAGCCTCAATCAAATACTCAAACCCCTTACATTCAAATAAACTCCCGACCGAGATAATATTAAACGCCTTCTCCCCGTAATCCGTCAACCCCACCTGTTTATCGGCCTTGAGATGGTAGATACCAACATCCAGGCCGTGATAGATTACCTTGATTTTCTCGGGATTTATCTCCGGGGCGAGGCTGGAGAGGTACCGCTTATTATCACCGGTACAGGTTATCACATGTACCGCCCGATTCAACTTATCTCTCAAGCCGGCGGTTTTAACATATATATCGTGGGCGTGACCGGTGAAGCTGAACGGGATCATATTGAGCCGCGAGATAATAAATGCCGTCGACGCGGGATACGTCGCCCACTGCCCGTGGACAGCTTCAATCTGCCGATCGCGGCAGACTGAAGCGAAGAAAACCGCCTGAGGGAAAAGGGCAAATGTTTTAAGGAGAAATTCCATATCCCCCCGGTTCATCCGGAACAATTGGAAGAGCGTAGTAATATATCTTGAGGGATATGTGAAGAGGGATCTTAAGTTAGCGGCAATTAACTTTGAACTGAAAAGAAAATTGGAATAGATCGTCTTCTCCAGCAAAGATCTTCCCAGAGAGTGACTGACCGGATCCTTCCCGCTCTTCTTCAGGGAAAAGATGGTAAGATCGAGCAGCTTATCTAATGCCGCCATCTCCCGGAGTATGAATACTTCATCATAGCAGGGAAACTGGGAGAATATCATGGCGACTTTTTTCATAGAACTTAGCTTCGCAACTATTTTTGCCACAAAGACACGAAGACACAAAGAAAGAAACTAAAGATGCAATAACTGCGTTTTTTAATATTTCTTGTGTTTTTCTTAGTGTCTTTGTGCCTTTGTGGCACATTTATTTATATTGTTGCAATATTTGCAGACTCTTATTTCTGATTAGCAGAAATAAGAGTCTTGAAAATATCCAGGTCGGTCCGGTCAAAACTTCGCAGTACGACAAGAAGCAGTCCATAGACCACCGCGCTGGATATCAGGATAGCCCCGATGGGGATGGAGATAACCCCTTCCCATCGGATCAATCCTCCGGTCAATACCGCGGCAACTACCGGACCATAAAAACGAGAGAAGATAATACCACGTTTATATTCCCGGCGAAGAATAATAGACAGCACCACCAGGATAAAGATCTGGGCCATTATCAGCGCGATCGGTCCTCCCGTAACCGGGATGAGGCGGATACCTACCCCTGAAGCGGAACCTCCTATTACTATGGTCTGATCCAGACGGGAGAGAATGCCGGTAAATAAAATCACTCCTAATCCATTTATAAGGGCCCCCAGTCCAAGGACCAGGGCAAATATCTTCTCTTTCCCGCAGGCTACCATCGCGTTAAAGAGCAGATAGTTCTGAAACATCAAAACAACACCCAGGCCAAGGATCTTCAGTACCGGGATAGCATTGAGATAATCTTTGCCATACAAAATCAAGATCAACTCATCCCCCAGAAAGAGGCAATAGAGCGCGACGAGCAGGGATAGCATAAAGAGATATCTGCTCATCCTCCGGTAGAGACCGATCAACCCGAGGCGATCCGAGAGATGAAGTCGGGAGAGGAGAGGAAATATCGCGCCCATCAATGAGATAACCACTGTACTCTCCAGAGCCATATAAGGAAGTGCCGCTACGCTGTAGTTTCCAGCCGCGGAAGCACCAATTGTCTTTTCGACAATAATTCTGGTTACATCGTGAAAGGAGTTAAAAAATACCGCCAATCCTATCGGTATACCGGCCAGGACGAGATGGCGGGCCAGGGGCGGATCAAGTGAGAGTCGGGGAGATGAGAACTTTTTTGCTACCATAATCCATGAGATAACAAGATAAAACACGGTCGCTCCCAGATAAAGAAATGCGATCCGCAGTACCCCCCATTGGAGATATATAGCGAGGAGTACCAGCAGCATCAGGAAGATATCTTTGCTGATGTTGACTACCGCTTCGTATCCCATCTTCTCGTGGGATCGGAACTGGATGACAAATACCTCCCCCAGCGAAGAGAGGATATAAATCCCTAAAGCGACAAATACCAGGTAGGCGATCTCTGCGCGATACCCCAGTCCATATACCAGCAGCAAAGCGACCAGGATACTCGCGAGGGAGAAGATGAGACGGAGTACCAGGATTGTATTCAGGTAACGCCCGGCCTCGTCCGGGCGGGAGGAACATTCCCGGATGGCGATCTTGCTCATCCCCAGACCTGTCAAAATGGTGAGAAGGGCGCAGAGAGAGCGGGCCACCGTCCAGTTCCCGTAATGTAGATCACCGAGGTATCGAGCCAGAAGCACACCAAGAACCAATGAGACCAGAAGGCGTATCCCTTTACCCGTAACCAGCGCGATAATATTACCGGCAACTCTTCTAACTTCACTCATTATTCCGGCCTCGCCTTAGCCCCTTTGCAGTCCACGAATCAAACTCGTTGTTTCCCTCTACCTCGGCCTCTTTCTGTCCACTAATTACACTAATTTTCACTAATTGCTTCCCCCTACCTCCCCCCCTTTTCTGTCCACGGATTTCACGGATTAACACCGATTGATCCCCCTACCTCGGCCCCTTTAATGAACTACGAATTTCGCGAATTCCACGAATTTATAAACTGGAAAAACCTATAGCTTGTCCGCTGCCTCTCTCCAGCTTCTTTGCCAATGTGTCGTTGAAAGTTGAAAGTTGAGCGTTGAACGTTGAAAGTTCAGCTTTTACGCCCCCTCCTTCAGACTCTCTTTGCCAATGCATCGTTCGAAGTTCGACGTTCGACGTTCGATGTTCATTCTTCTGGCTTCCCCCTACCTCGGACCCTTTTCTGTCCACTAATTACACTAATTTCCACTAATTGTTCCCTCTACCTCGGACCCTTTTTGTCCACGGATTACGCAGATTTTCACTGATTTATCCCCCCGCCTCGGCCCCTTTCTAAACCGCTAATCTCACAAATCTACGCGAATTAAACATTTGATGCATGGGCACCAAAGCGTCGTTCGACGTTCGAAGTTGAACGCCTGCCCGCCGTAGCTTTAGCGAAGGCTGGTTCGATGTTCGACGTTCATTCTTTTGGCTTCCCCCTACCTTGGCCCCTTTAAAAAATAGTAAGCGGTTAGCAGTTAGCGGTAAAAACAACGCCTGAGTGCCTCGCCAACTGCTTACCGCTCACTGCTTACCGCTTACCGTCCCCTCCAGTTCGCTCATCAAAACATCAACAATTTCCCCCACCGGATACCGGCCAATCACTTCTCCCCCTTTAAAGAGTAACGCCGACTCTTTGCCCCCGGCGATACCGATGTCAGCGGAGCGGGCTTCGCCCGGGCCGTTCACCTCGCACCCCATCACCGCGATCTTGATCCCGGCCAGGGATTCCGGGTGGGAAAGTTCGGCTATCCGCGTCTCTACCTCCCGGAGCAGTCCCAGGAGATCGATCCCGGTCCGCCCACAGGTCGGGCAGCTGATAATGATTGGGCCGTAACTTCTCAGCCCCAGGACCTGGAGAATCTCCCTCCCGACCCGGACCTCGTCAAGAGGCGAACCGCTGAGTGAGACCCGGATCGTATCTCCGACCCCTTCATCAAGAATCATCCCGATCCCAATCGCCGAACGGACCGTCCCGGGAAGATAGGAACCGGCTTCGGTAATGCCGAGATGGATGGGATAGTCGGTCTCACCCGCCAGGAGCAGGTATGCTTCCCTACTGGTAAAAACATCGAACGCCTTGACCGAGATCTTTATCTCTTCATACCCCGCCTTCTCGATCACGGCCACTTCTTTTAAGGCGCTCTCCACCAGAGCCCGGGGGGTGGGGCCGCCGTACTTCTCTTCCATCTCCCGGCTCAGTGACCCTTCATTCGCTCCCACCCGGATCGGGATTTTACGATCCCGGCAGGAGAGGACCACTTCCTTAACTTTTATATCCGAACCGATATTCCCCGGATTGATCCGGAGCCCCGCCGCGCCGGCTTCAACTGCGGCCAGGGCCAATCGATGATCAAAGTGAATATCCGCGATAACCGGGAGAGGGGACCCGGAACAGATGGTTTTAAAAGCCCGGGCCGCTTCCTGATCCGGTACCGCGACCCGAATAATCTCACAACCGGCCCCGGCCAGCTCCTCAATCTGGAGTAGAGTCGCTTCCGCGTCCCGGGTGTCGGTCTTGGTCATGGATTGGACCGAAATAGGAGCATTGCCACCAATGGGGATATCTCCTACCATAATTTGTCGAGTACGATGTCTATTCATGATATTAACTTGCCATACTTAATAAATTTTATGGATTCCGCATCGATGTCATACCACACCCTATAATATGCCTTATCAGAATGATCGAAAATATAGTAATGGTATATACTACTCACAAGCCCATCTTCTATCAAAACTTTTTTCAACTTCTTTGTTCTTTGCTGGGAGTCTGGTATTTTACTTATCTCACACCTCCGCCGCGCTGGTGATATGCTTGAATGAGACATCAAGCGCCTCAAAGTGAGCAGTACCGCATTGGATCTTGGCCCACTCACTTCCCCGTAACTGTAATTGATCTTTAGTTGCCTTGGTCTCCCGCACGAGATAGAGCTTTTTCGCCGCACCCTCCTCTTGCTTCACAATCGCCCAGTCCGGATTATAGGTCCCGATCGGTGTCTCCACTTTGAACCACCCGGGCAATTTGATGAACAATTTAATATCTTCTCTGGCATCAAGCGCCTCGGCAAACTCTTTTTCAATATTTGATTCGAATTCGATGGTTTCATATATTGAATGGTCTACAGTTACCAACCGGTCCAGATACCCAATAATTTCAGGTTCCTCAAAGAGCAGCATCTCATACTCCGCTCCGGCGATCTTTTCGTATTTAATCCCGTCTATAATAAGCTGATTAAGCGTGCTCTGGATGGTTCGAGTAGCTTGGTCCAGAAACTGCTGCGGGTTGATCCGGACGTCAGCCAGACGTCCGGACTCAATTAAAATCCTGGCCAGGGTGGTTCGGGTTAATTCGGTCTGCCTTTGAAGATATCCCAGCAGATCGGGGATTGGCATCTCCTCGAACGCCGCTTTCGTCTCACCGATGCTTAATACGGTTGTCTCGATCCCCTCCGCGGTCATCCCGATCCGAGCTTTCTCTCTGCGGATCCGGGGAGCTTCTATCTCATCCATCCTCTTCATGGCCCGGGCGGCTTTTTCAATTAATACTTCGGTCTCATACCGGACTGAATACCTGGTCCGGTGTTTGATCCGATTCCATAATTCTTTGAATTCCGGGTTTAACTTCCATCCCTTCTTCAGGCGAACTACTTTCTGTTTCCGTTTGTTCTTAATCCGACCCTCACTAAAATCAACTCCACACTCATCCGCGATCTCGGTCTGCAACTTCTTCGCGAAGTCATCATAGTTCTCATTGGCAATCAGCGTCAGGCGATTGATGTTCGCGTCAAAGCAGCGCTCCCCGTTCTTCATAACCGGAAGACGAAGCCCCCTCCCGATCTCCTGGCGCTTTTTGATCTCCGACTTGGTCTCATTAAGCGTACAGATCTGAAATACATTGGGGTTATCCCATCCTTCCCGGAGAGCCGAATGGCTGAAGATGAAGCGCAACGGCTCATCAAGAGAGAGAAGCCGTTCCTTATCGCGCATAATCAACACGTAGGCATCATCATCGGCCTTTGACTTTCCGCTGGTATCTCTGGCAACCCCTTTGCTCTCCGCGAAATATCCATTATGGACCTTATCCACCGACGGAAGATTGAGGGAACGATATCGTTCCCGTGCCGCCATTTCGGTATAGGCTTCGATAAACCACTTCCGGATCTTCCCGTCCTCATTAACATAATTCGCCACCCGGTCGATAAAGAAGAGCGACAATACCTTGATCTCTTCCTCCGGGGGCAGATCGTTTTTGAATCTCAACTCTTTCTCCAGATGTTCCTTTACCGTCTCCCTGACCTGAACCCGCATGATCGCGTCCGTCAGCCCGCCGTGGGTCTCCCCTGTGGATAGGGTTATACCATTGCGGAAAGAGATAAACCCGGAACCGGCATTTATCTCATCAATGATATATCCTTCATACAATAGACGTTTATTTGACTTTTCGAAGAGATCTACTCCTCCCCGGCTGACAGTGATAGTCTTGCGCTTGGGTCCGTGGACTTCTTGAACGTCGATTTCCAGACTGGCCGTTATCTTAGATTTCGTCGCGCGGATCGACCTGACACGGATATACGGCTTGTTGAAGTCCTCTTCCTCCAGGATCGAATCGACTTCAATCCGTTTAACCAGTTTCAGGTCGTAGGCTCTCACCGGATCGAGCCGATAGAGCTGGTTGTAAAGATTACGATGGGTAGCGGAATAGCGGAGTGTGCAGAGCGGGTTCAGGCTCTCGATCGCCGACCGGGCCCGATCGGACTCCATGTTCTGCGGCTCATCGACAATGACAATCGGGTTGGCCGCCTGGATGAACTCAATCGGCTTGCGGCCGGAGAGTCGGTCGTTCTCCCGGTGGATGACGTTGTTGGTCTTCTTGTTGAAAGCATCGATATTGATAATCAATACCTGGAGCTGGTTGCTCCCGGCGAACTGCCGGAGGCGGGAGACCTGTTTGGAATCATAGACCCAGCAGTCAATCGGCTCGTTCCCGTAAATATCCCGGAAATGGTCGGCGGTAAGCTCGATATTTTTCTGCACTCCTTCCCGGATGGCGACACTCGGAACAACGATAATGAACTTTTTAAATCCATACTGCTTACGCAGTTCATATATTGTCCGCAGATAGACATACGTCTTCCCCGTCCCGGTCTCCATCTCAACGGAGAAGTTTCTTCCTTCCAGTTTTTCATTCGGATTAAGATTGTTCCGTCCCTGTACAATCCTGACATTCTCAAAGAGTCTGCCGTCATCCAATGTCAAAAGATTGCCGACCCCGAACTCCGATAAGAATTCACCACCGGCCGCGTCCAGGCGAATCTCAAACTCCCCCCGGGCTAGCGGCTGACCGCCAAAGACGTCCACTACCGCCCGGATAGCATCGAGCTGGAACTCCTGGTTACTGTCAAACTTGATCTTCATTCTTTTCTTTAACGGTAATATATTTTTGTAATGGACTTTTAGGCTTATCGGGGATCGTTCTCTCGATGTAACCCCCGTTCAATAGGGGGGTTATAATGTTATTCAGAAAGTGCTTTCTATGCTTTAAGCCTATAAATTTCATTATTTCTTTTAAGGGGTGTGGTTTTTCGCAATAACTTAGAATCCGAGCCAACTTATCCGTTACTTCTACTTGAGCGGTAGCTTGGGCGGTAGCTTGAGCGGTAGCTTGGGCGGTAGCTTGGGCGGTAGCTTGGGCGGTAGCTTGGGTGGTAACTTGCGGGGCAGCTTGGGGGGTAGCTTGGGCTTGCGGGGTGACTTGTTGGGCAACTTGTTGGGTAGCTTGTTGGGCGACTTGGCCGGTGACTTGCGGGGTGACTTGCGGGGTCTGATAAGGAAATGTAATCGTGAATTTATCGTTCTGCTCGTCGTTGCTCCAGGAAGGCGGGGGATATCCCATGTTGTTTAATGACAAAATATGGGTCCGGAATCCGGTGCCCTTTGTCTCCGCCCAGCCAATGTCGTAAAAAACCCCGGCTATTAAGGAATTTCGCAGTTCCGATCCGGGGGTTTCATAGTCATCCGGGGGTTTAAGAGAATATCCGGGATTATAAAATTCAACCCGATCATTATATAGCCTTATCTGAGAAGGAGACGGGTGGAAATAATCCTGGTGCATCAGAAGATTTCCGAGAGCTTCCCGAGATCGGAAGAGCACACGTCTGAACTCCAGTCACACTGATATATCTCGTATGCCGTCTTCTGCTTGAAAAAAAAAAACAAAAAATACAAAAAAAAAGAAAACAAAAGAAAAAACAACAAAAATAAATGCATCTCGCTGTCAGCACGCGCCGCATA
>CAKZYZ010000283.1 GCA_937885075.1 uncultured bacterium
TTTTTTTTTTTAATGATACGGCGACCACCGAGATCTACACTCTTTCCCTACACGACGCTCTTCCGATCTAAACAAATAGTCCAGGTGGGGGATGTAATTGCCGAACCGGTCGGTCCTGTCTCCTCCACTCTCCATGCTTCTGTCTCCGGGACCGTCACTGCCATCGAGTTATTTCCCGATTCCACCGGTCCGGCTTCCCGGGCGATAGAGATAGAGACAGATTTAAAAGGATCCGATTTTGAATATTCCCTGGCGGAGGGAGATCCATTCCAACTCACTCCGGATGAAATTAGAGAGAGGGTAGCCTGGGCCGGTATTGTTGGTCTGGGCGGCGCGGGGTTCCCAACCCAGATAAAACTCAATCCTCCTCCCGATACGGAGATTCAATACGCGATCATTAACGGGACCGAATGCGAGCCGTTCCTGACAGTCGATCACCGGTTGATGCTGGAAGAAGGGAAGAAGGTCATCGATGGTCTCCGGCTTATTATGCTGGCTACCGGGGCGAAGGAAGGAGTGATAGCGGTTGAAGCCAATAAGATGGATGCTTTTTATAAACTCCAGGCCGGGGTTAATAGAGAAAAGAATATCCGGGTTCAGCTTCTTAAAGTTAAATACCCTCAGGGAGCGGAGAAGCAGTTGATTTATTCTCTTTTGCGCCGGGAAGTCCCGGTGGGGGGACTCCCTTCCGCGGTGGGCTGTGTGGTCCAGAATGTCGGGACCGCGGTCGCGATCGCGGAAGCCGTCATGTTAAATAAACCCTTGATCGAAAGGGTGGTAACTGTTACCGGTTCGGGAGTGAAAAATCCGGGGAACTTCCGGGTCCGGATCGGGACTCCGTTCTCCCATCTGCTGGAGGCAGCGGGAGGGGTTCCGGCTGGGGAGTTAAGAGTACTCTCCGGAGGACCGATGATGGGAATCGCCCAGTCTGACCTATCCGCTCCGGTGATAAAAGGGACTTCGGGGTTGTTGATAATGGGAACCGATTACCGGGCCCGTAATTTGCCCTGTATCCGGTGTGGGGACTGTCTCCGGGGCTGCCCGATGGGCTTGATCCCCAGTGACCTGGGGACGATGGTTGAACATAAGAGATGGGAAGAGTTCGAGGGATTGAATGCCGCGAGCTGTATTGAGTGCGGATGCTGTGCCTATGTCTGCTCGGCCGGACGAGATCTGGTACAGTTGATTAAATTGGGGAAAGCGGCGCTGAAAAAGGCAGTAAGCAGTAAACGGTAAGCGGCAGTTCGCCAGCCGGATTCTGAATATCCAATATCCAACAAGGAATATCCAATGAAAAAGGCCCCGTTTCGGATGCCCTGAAAGAATCGGGATGCAAGCAAGATCGGAAGAGCACACGTCTGAACTCCAGTCACACTGATATATCTCGTATGCCGTCTTCTGCTTGAAAAAAAAAAAAAAACTAAACAAAAAAA
>CAKZYZ010000284.1 GCA_937885075.1 uncultured bacterium
TCTTTTGTATTATTTTCGTTTTTTTTTTAATGATACGGCGACCACCGAGATCTACACTCTTTCCCTACACGACGCTCTTCCGATCTCAGGAGCATTTCTTCAATCTCTTCCACATTCAGCCGACGGGTATTATGAGAGGTGAACTCCGAATATGTCCTATCTTCAATGTCACCATCGATAAAATACTTATCATAGTTAAGATCACGATCATCCATCTTGATCCTGAAAAAATCCCCCAGGTCTTCCGCTTTTACCATCTCTTCCCGGTTTACCAGTGTCTCATAGATCTTTTCTCCGTGGCGGATCCCGACAATATTTACCGGGCTATCCGAATTAAAGATCTTTTTCAGGGCGGTAACCAGATCGGCTATGGTGCAGGCCGGTGATTTCATGACAGATATATCACCCTGGCCGGAGTGCCCGAAGGCGAAGTAAACCAATTTGACCGCTTCTTCCAGGGAGAGCATAAACCGGGTCATCCCCGGGGCCGTTACCGTAATCGGTTTATTTGCCTTGATCTGATTGATAAACAAAGGAATAACCGAACCCCGGGAACACATCACGTTGCCGTACCGCACACAGGAAACTATGGTCTCGGTATCGGAGAGATTACGGGCGGAAGCCTGGACACATTTTTCCATCAATCCCTTCGTCATTCCCATCGCGTTGATCGGATAGACAGCTTTATCGGTACTGAGGCAGATGATCCTGCTGGCGCCATAACCGATCGCGGACTGGATAACATTATTGCTCCCGATGACATTGGTCAGAACCGCCTGGATCGGGAAGAACTCGCAGGACGGCACCTGCTTCAGGGCTGCGGCATGGAAGACAATATCCACATTCTTCATCGCTCCATCAACACTGCTCCGATCCCGCGTATCCCCGATGTAATACTTGACCAGGGGATTATTGATATTTTTCCGCATCTTTTCCTGCTTTAACTCGTCCCGGCTGAATATCCTCACTTCCCTGACTTCGGTATCAAGCAGACCCCTCAGGACCGCGTTCCCAAAAGAGCCGGTCCCCCCGGTAATCAGTATCGTCTTCCCTTTAAAATTATTCATATCAGCTCCTTCATCCATCCTTCCAATTGATCAAAAATTCGGGCACGGTTAAAATGTGACCGGCAGTATTCACTTCCGCTCCGTCCCATCTTCTCCCGTTCTTCAACCGGAGTGCGATACATCTTCAAAACGGTTCGGACCAGAGCCTCCGGGTCTTCAGGAGGACAGGCCAGTCCCGCGGACGCCCGGGAGATAAGTGAACTGCCCTCCCCATCAAGTGCGGCAATAATCGGCCGGCCGCAGGCCAGGTAAGACTGAACCTTCCCGGGTATGGTCAGGGAAAAGATGGGGCTATGTTTTAATGTGACCAGCAAAATATCAGCCTCAGCGAAGAATGCCGGCATCACTTCAGGAGGATAGCTGCCCAGCAGATGAACATTGCCGGCCAATTGCTTCCGTTCAATTTCCCCCTCCACCCAGCCGCGCATCCGCCCATCACCCAGAATCAGCCAGTGAATATCATTATATTCCCTCAACTTCTCCGCGGCGGCAAGAATGGTAGGGAAACTCTGCGCCTCCCCGATATTGCCGGCAAAAATAATCTTGAAACCATTAATATCCACCCTGAGCTCTATCGGCAGAGTCCCGGGTGAAGTCGGCCTGTACATATCTTCCGCCCAGTTGGGCAGGTAACGGATCCGGTCCCGTCCAACCCCCATTCCTTCTATTCGGGGAATAAATCCCTCAGACGGCACAAGAATCCGATCGCAGTGGCTATAGATGAACCGGACCATCCGGCGGAGAGAGTTCAGAAGCCACGGAGATTTAACGGCACCGGTAGCCTTAATACTCTCCGGCCAGAGATCAAGCACCCATAACAGGATCGGGATACCTTGGATTTTTTTCAGCAGCATCGCGGGGAAAGCCATAGTAATGGGAGATGACGCCGAGATAAACATCACGTCATACTTTTCGCGGCAATAGAAGGGGATAAGGAGACAACCGAAAATTACAAAAGAGAGATAGTTCATTATGACACCGGGCCTCCCCGATCTACCGCGGGGGATCATCGGAACCCTGATGATAGAGACCCCGCGATGGTTCTGACGCCTCTTTTTAAAGAGACCATAACCGGAGAAGAAACGACCCCAGGGATAGTTGGGGATCCCGGTAAGTACCGTCACCCGGTGTCCTTTCTCCACGAAACCGGCCGCGATATCATTTACCCGGAAATTTTCCGGCCAGAAGTACTGGCTTACTATCAATATATTCATTGGGTTTTCAGTCACTATATATCCACCATCCGGCCGCGGTCACGCGTATGAGCATAGAGGAATAATATTACACTGTTAACTACCATCAATACCAGCACCCATCGCAACCAGTAGAACGGATACCGAAGAAGAAAATTCTCAAAAGAGAGCAACGGGACCATAGCTCCCATATAAATAATAATACCATCCTGGCGCATGAAGATCAATTTTAATGCCAGGGGAAAGAAAAACCCCAGGAAGCCGAAACCAAGAATCACCCCGATGATTCCGCCGTCGGCGTAGGCTGAACCCAGTATAGATCCAAGCTGATCAAAATACGCCAGTTCAAAATGCCGGACAACCGCCACTTCGATCGGGCCGGTCGGTTTGCCGGGCCAGATAACCCGTGGAACTATCTTGGCGGCACAAAGCAGGTTATGCCTTCCCATCATAAATGGAATCCCGGAATTGACGTGAGCCTCCATCATTGAAGCTGCCCAGTCCAGACCATTAAGCCGGCTGGAAAAACTATAAACCAGCATACTTCCCAGGATATTGAAATTTAGAAATTGGGGAGATTTGACTGTTGCCACCGCCCGACTGATTAGATTTCTATCTTCTTTTATCTTACGGTTCAAGGAAGCATCCGTACTCACGGCGTATTTTACGGAACTCATAATAACAAACGCCCCCAGAACTATAGCAACCGACCAGACAACCACTTTCAACCGGACAATCCTCTCCTTAAAAAAGAAATATGCCACAACGGTCATTAACAGGCTATAGACAATAATCCTCCGGTTCTGGTAGCCGAAAATAATAGGAATGAGCGTCACCAGCATCAGAAAGATTACAATCTTAACCGTCTTTCCGCCCGGCCGAAATAAATATAAGCTCATCAATATCCAGACCGTCCCCAGCAATGAATCCCCGCCCTGCAGAAAAATATTATCCACCTCACTCTCCACGCCGACGAATAAGAAGGTATACATCAGATATGTTCTGGACATATATATGAAAACCGCCAGGCAGACACTGTACCAGAAGACGGCACTGACCGGCAGAAACCTCTGGATCTCCGGGGAGTAAAAATGACGCAGAGATGAATCATAACTCTCATTCACGGCTGTCAACTGACTTAGTTTCCTATAGACAAGATCAAAAGAGATCAGTCCGGCCAGGGCGACAAATAACATAGGGAGGTAAAACTCCTCGCTACCGAGGTTATAATTCAAATAAGAGATCCGATAGGAGGATACCAGCATGGGCATACTGCCCAGTCCGAGATAGAGAAAGGAAAAAACCATAACAACCGTCAGCGGCGATATATAACCTAATATCCCCGGATGGACCGGGTTGGTCCACCACCGGAAGCATATAGAAGTCAATATTACTATCCCGAAGGAGAACTGGATGGCCAATGACATATCGCGGACAAGCACCAGCAGGAAGAACGATGTACTCCCTAAAGCTAAGGCGGACCAGCCCACTATCATTCTGCGTTTTTTTAGATCCTCCAGGTCCATAGGTTATAGATACCCCAGTGCGTGCAGCTTCTGTTTCACATCCTCCTGATGTTTCTCCCCCCAGCTAATCGTCTTCCCTGTAATTCGGTCATAGTGCCGGTAGGCAATATCGGTCGAACCGGCAGAACTATGGGGCAAGAAACATTCCCTGGCTACCCGGCCATCAGTCTCGGAGGGTAGTGGGAGAGACATCAGATGATAAACGGTTGGGGTAATATCGGCAATCTCCAGATCAGACCTATGCCCGGGTATAATTTCCGGTCCATTTAAAATATAGACCCCATCCATCCGGTGCGTGGCATTAGGCCTTCCTCCCAGCGGGATCTCCTGTATCAGGGCCGAAGAAGCACCAGATCGGAAGAGCACACGTCTGAACTCCAGTCACACTGATATATCTCGTATGCCGTCTTCTGCTTGAAAAAAAAAAAAAACAAAAAAACAAATAAAAAAAACAAAAAAAACATCAAAAAAAAAAAAACCAACAACTCCT
>CAKZYZ010000285.1 GCA_937885075.1 uncultured bacterium
AAGAGAAGTGTGTACACTGGTCATCGATTTGATACATGGCTATTGACAGTGAATCTATATGTGATGTGCTCAGTGTAGTAATTTTTTTTCTTTTTTTTTTTTGTATTATTTTCGTTTTTTTTTTTTTTTTCAAGCAGAAGACGGCATACGAGATATATCAGTGTGACTGGAGTTCAGACGTGTGCTCTTCCGATCTCTGTTCCTTACCTTATTCCGGTGTCGCGAGGACGTTTATCCAAAGCTCTGGGTAAATGCAGCCAAAGGCAAATCCGGATATTCCCCTCTGTGCGGTAATGAATGGAAATCCGGTCTTTGCTTTAAACCACAGATGAAGTGTTCCAAATGCTCGAACCGGGCTTTCCTTAAACTTGATACTCAAGCCGCTCGCATGCATCTGGAAGGGAAAATCTCCATAGGAACATACGCAATTCGTAAAGACGATACCTGTACTTTTTTAGCCGCCGACTTTGACAAGATGAGTTGGAGCGATGATGTAATCGCATATAAAAACGCGGCACGGGAATTAGGTATTGAAGTCGCGGTGGAAAGATCAAGGTCTGGGAATGGCGCCCATGCCTGGATCTTTTTTTCTCAGCCGGTGCCGGCCCGTTTTGCCCGCCAACTCGGAACAGTAATCATGTCCCGGGCGAGTTCCAGTCGATATACTTTAACCCTTGATAGCCATGATCGCTTTTTCCCCAGTCAGGACTTTCTCCCCAGGGGTGGCTTTGGGAACTTAATCGCTCTTCCGCTCCAGAAAGTTACCCGGGATCAAGGGAATACAGCTTTTGTTACTGATGAAATAATCCCCTACCCGGATCAGTGGGAATTCTTAGCTCTCCAGAGAAGACTCTCCCTGAATAACATTATGTCTGTCTTGGATGATGCGGTCTCCAAAAATGTTTCCGATCTCTCATTCCCCTTCCGAAACGCGGATGTTCAGTTAGCCGAGAATACAATTGATTATGTCGTGAAAGAGTTTAAATCCGATTTCTTCCCGCATCAGATTCAAATGAGATTAGGAGCTCAATTAGAAATCAATATCGATCGGTTAATGAGATGGTCAAGCATGAAAATGGAGTACTGGTCGCGCCACCGGGAATCGGTAAGACCGTAATCGCGTGCTCAATAATTGGAAAAAGAAAAGTACGCACTCTCATCCTGGTTCAACGAAAACAGTTAATGGACCAGTGGAAGAGTCGCCTTTCTGACTTTTTAACCATAAATTCTGAAAAAATTGGAGTATTGAGCGGGAACACCAAGAAGATGACCGGGATTATCGATATAGCCATGCTTCAAACCCTGACAAGAATGAAGGAAGCCGAATGTTTATTATCTAATTACGAGCAGGTTATCATCGATGAGTGCCAGCATATTCCACCTTTCTCTTTTGAATCAGTGATAAAAATAATCCCCGCGCGGTATTTTCTTGGGCTAACCGCGACACCTTACAGAAAGGATGGACATCAGCCGATTATCTTTATGCAATGCGGACCAATCCGCTATGAGATGGAGGATGTGACGGGAGTAAGATTGGATAAGCGGGTAATTGTACGAGAGACCTCTTTCTCGATGCCGCACGAAGCCGGTTCCCAGCCTCCGATTCATGAAGTCTGGGAAGAGATGAGTTCGGATTTTGATCGCCTTAATTTGATAGCTCATGATGTAGAGCAAATCCTGCGATCCGGTCGTTTCCCATTGATTCTTTCGGAAAGGAAAAAGCATCTCCGGCTTCTTTCAGAATCTATCCACGAAAAAATAGGAGTTTTTCCGGCAAAGGAGTTCTTTTTCGCAAGTGAAATGGGGAAAAAAGCGAGGAAGAAAGCCCTGGAAGAAATCCAGGAAACTTTAGGGACCAACATCAGGCCCTATATCCTGGCAACGGGATCACTGATTGGAGAGGGATTCGATCTTCCAGAGTTAGATACCCTTGTCTTAGGAATGCCGATCGCATTCAAAGGAAGGGTGGTACAATATGCTGGAAGGCTGCACAGAAAAACGGCAAGCAAATCGGATATTTTGATTTATGACTACCTTGACAAATCATCAGGGCTAACGATTTCGATGTTTAGGAAACGAATTGCCGCTTATAAGAAAATGGGGTATCGTATCGAGATGAATTCCGCAGATGGAAACAGATCACGGAGAAAAACAGGGTGATTTGGGGTCAGACCTTGCTTCATGCGTCTAACTTCAATTCGTTAGACGCATGAAGCAAGGTCTGACCCCAAATCCTAATTTAAGGAGTGTATCATAATGAGTACTGAATTATTTCAGGAACAGATCGAACGGCGCCGGAAACGCGGCGGCAAAGATATCGTTAAGATCGTTAATCGGGGAGAGGATCCGGTTTACAGTACTTTTGAAGTAACCTCAATTTCCCAACAAGTCTACTTCGTTCAGATCCACTCTCTTACCGAGCGCCTCAACACCTGCACCTGCCCTGATTATCTCACCAATACAATCGGTACCTGTAAACATATCGAGGGGGTCCTGGCCAATCTAAAAAAGAAGTTCAAAGGCCAGTGGAAGAAATTGGTCTCCCAGGTTCCAGCCATTACCCGGATTTATCTTCACCACGCGGACAGCACTACAATTCGAATGAGCTTACCGATGCCGGGATCCCGAAAAATCAAAACCATTCTGGAGCGTTTTTTTGACGCGGAAGGAGTCTTGCAGGGCAAAGTTACGCGAAGCTTGCCCGCGCTGATGGATGAGCTGCACCAACTCACCCCGAGAAAACGGATTGTTGTAGACCAGACGGTACAGGACTACCTCAAGAACCAACGGGATATCGAGGCGACCGAACAACAGAAGCGCTGGTTTCTCAATCAGGTAGAGAAGGGCAATCGTTCGCTCAGCCTTCTCTCCACACCTTTATATAAATACCAGGAAGATGGGGTAATGCATCTGACTTTCGGTCGCCGGGCACTTCTAGCGGATGATATGGGATTGGGGAAAACAATCCAGGCCATCGCCGCCGCCGGACTCCTAAAACAACTGCGGGATATAAAACACGTTCTGGTCGTAACTCCGGCTTCTCTCAAGCATCAATGGGAGCGAGAGATCCATCGTTTCTCCTCCCTCTCCGCGCAGGTCATCCAGGGTAACCCGATTCAACGCCGCGAGCTTTACCGAGACCTCAAATTTTTCAACATCGTCAACTACGAACTGGTGCGGCATGACGAGAAAGAGATCGCCCAACGGGAGTTCGACCTGGTTATTCTGGACGAAGCTCAGAGGATCAAGAACTGGCGAACCAAAACCGCCATCATCGTGAAAAGGTTACGGAGCGACTACGCCTTTGTCCTGACCGGCACCCCCCTGGAGAATCGTCTGGATGAGTTATTCTCGCTCTTCCAATTTATCGATCCAACCATTTTAGGTTCCATGTGGCGATTCAATGAACGTTATTATGATGCCGTCCGGCGCTCTTCCGGCTCCTATAAGGTATTGGGCTATCAGAACCTGGACGAACTCCGTCATCGCATCGCACCTTATGTCATGCGGAGATTGAGAAAACAGGTTCAGCTTGACCTACCCGAGCGGATCGACAGCAACTTCTTCGTCGAGATGACTGAACCCCAGAAGCGGGCTTACTCTGAATACGAGCAAAAACTCGCGAAATTGATGGCCCAGGCCCACCGGCGTCCTCTCACCCCGGAGGAGCAACAGATACTCCTGGGATGCCTGGTCAAGATGCGGCTGATCTGCAACGCCCTGGCGCTCCACGATCCGGAGATTAAATCCGCAGACCGGCTTAAGACCTCCCCCAAGCTGCGGGAGCTGCAAGAGATCCTCGCCGAGGAAATTGTCGGGACGCCCCGCAAGGCCATCATCTTCAGCCAGTGGAGCCGTATGCTTACGCTGGTCGAACCGATCCTGAAAAAGCTAAAGCTGGGGTCGGTCAAACTTACCGGGGATGTGCCTACCGCTAAACGCGGCGCGCTTATTGACCGTTTCTTTCAGCACCCTGATTGCAGCATCTTTCTCTCCACGGATGCCGGCGGGGTGGGATTAAACCTTCAGGCCGCCAGCATGGTGATCAACCTCGATCTTCCCTGGAACCCGGCGGTGTTGGAACAGAGAATCGCGCGAGCCCACCGCCATCATCAGTCCGAGACCGTTAATGTTGTCAACCTGATCGCCAAAGGCACCATCGAAGAGCGCATGCTCGATACGCTGGAGAGATCGGAAGAGCGTCGGGTAGGGAAAGAGTGTAGATCTCGGTGGTCGCCGTATCATTAAAAAAAAAAGAGAAAATACACCTGTATTGA
>CAKZYZ010000286.1 GCA_937885075.1 uncultured bacterium
GCAGACTGCACATTGTTTACTGTCTCGCTTGTAGTGTGGGTCTAGTGTGTCGTCCCCGCCGTTCTTCCGATCTTTTTTTCTTATTTTTATACTTTTATTTTTTTTTTAATGATACGGCGACCACCGAGATCTACACTCTTTCCCTACACGACGCTCTTCCGATCTCCTCCACCCGGAAGATACTGGATCTGCTGGATGAGTATCAGGTTAAGGCTACGTTTTTTACGCTTGGTTCCCTAGCTGAAGAGCAGCCTAGATTAATTGCTGAGATCGATCGGAGGGGGCATGAAATAGCGTCCCATGGGTGGGGGCACCAGCTTGTTTACGGTCAGACAGAGGAAGAGTTCGAAGTCGATCTGGTAAGGAGTCTTTCTTCTCTTAAGGGGATTACCGGGAAAGAAATTAAAGGGTATCGGGCGCCGAGCTGGTCGGTGGGGGAGGGGACGCCCTGGTTTTACGATCTTCTGATCAGAAATGGAATTGAATATGATTCGAGTCTCTTCCCGGTTAAGACGGAACTGTTTGGCTCGGCGGATAATCCGCGTAAGCCCCACATTGTTCAGAAAGAAACCGGTAATTTAATGGAGTTCCCGGCCTCAACAGTCCGAATGGCCGGGAAGAATTTCCCGGTCGCGGGAGGAGCTTTTTTCCGGGGACTTCCGCTCTGGTATTCCAGATGGGGAATCCGGAGATTAAACCGGGAAGGGATCCCCGCGATTGTCTATCTTCATCCATGGGAACTGGATATTGGGATTCCCTTTCCTCCGATGCCGGGGAAGGTTCGTTTGATGCATGCTTTTGGGAGGGGAGGGATGATCGAAAAATTGAAAAGATTGTTAAAGACATTTGACTTTCTGCCAATGGGAAAGATAGTCTCCGTTGAAAAAGAAAGACGTTGAAAAAGAATGACGTTGAAAATGAGAAACGTTAAAGATCGTTGAAGACCGTAAAGGTAAGGTTTCAGTGAATCCCGTTGCCCGGTGCTCGTAGCGGCGACCTTCAGGTCGCCATCGTGTGGCAGCCTGAAGGCAGCCGCTACGAGAGAATGGGGGACATGAAGTTTACATCGTTAATGCGTGTAGGTCGCTATATTATTGGAACTTATAGATATTAATTGTAGGGCCCAGAGAGCCGCGGGGGGATGGTTTGAATGTTTTTATTGGGCTCAATTCCTTCTCCACCTGCCGGTAGAAACTGTTCTGGACCGGGTAGATATCTTCTCCCTTCTTGCTGAAAAATATACCCGATACCTCGCTGCTTGTGATGAAATATCGCACTTCCTCTTCGCGAAGCTCCTTCAGGGAATAGTAATCTTCTTTTACCCGGGTTCCCTCCATCCCACCCAGCCGGATGATGTCGTAGTTATCCGGGGGCACCGCCGCCATCCGCATCCGATGAACCTCAGCCATCTGCCGGGCGGAATGATGAATGGTTTGGGCATTCCCGTTTTCATAATCCCTGATTTTTTTCGCGATATCTTCCGGTGTTTCCCATAGTTGGACGGTGGCTTCGGTATCCCATTCGAGAGCTATCCGGGTTCCCGGGGAGATATTCTCTTCGATCCACTCTTTGGCCTGGAAACGGGTATCTTTACAGGTCAGACGGTAGTCATTTAAGAGAGAATTCGTAAGATTAAGTCCGATCACCAGGGCAACAAGGGAGATAAGCAGTACTGCAAACCATCTCCGCCGTCCGGTAGGCGAAGAGATAATCTCACTGGCCGCCCGCCCTCCCCAAAGGCAGAAGAAAGGCATCAGGGGGAGAAGATAGCGGTTGGAACCGAAACTCCACCTCCCCATCATTAGGTAGAGAAGGAGTGGGAATAGAAAGAAAAGATAATCCTCCCGGGTCCTTTTAAAAAATGCCCAGAGCAGTCCCCCTATAACGATCAATCCCATCGGATCGATCTGGTTGAAGAGAAGGAAGGGATGAATGAATAGGAGGCGGGGATAGAGCAGCCAGGCTGTTCCAGTGCCGGTTCCGAATGTATGTTCACTCCCTATCCGAGCCCTGAACTGAAGTGAGGCCAAGAAGCCCTGATAATCGAGAAAGCAGTATGGAGATCCGATGAAGAAGAAGAGCAGGATGGTTCCAAAACAGCTAAGAAGAAGCAACATGGGCCCGCGGGAAAATATGGAGATTTTACGGGTTCGGCAGCCATAAAGATGGGCCAGCAGAATGGGTGCGGCCAGGAGAGCGGGGCTGTATTTAGTGGCTATTCCCAACCCGGTGAAGACTCCGGCCATGAGATAATCGCCGAAGCTTCCCCCCCGGGATATCTTGATGATGAAGATAAACGCGAGGACGATGAATAGCATCTGGAGAATATCGGTGACAATGAAATGAGAGTAGTAGTTGAAATATGGTAGAGAGGCCAGAAAGCCTGCACCAATCAATGCCGTTCTTCGTTCCCGGAATGCCAGATAGCCGAGGCGATAGGTGAATCCAACCACGGCCACTCCGGTTAAGGCTACCCCGACGCGTCCTATTAAGTAGAAACTGGAGGGATCCTGGAAGAAGAGTCTCTGGAATTCGGAACTGGAGGCAAATAATCCCGATAGGCTGCCCAGAGCGTAATAGCCTCCATAGAGGATAAAGAGGAGGTACATGCTCAGACCGGGGTAATTAAAATAATGGGGGTTAAAATCTCCCAGGCCGAAAGCCAGAGCATGATTGACTATTCTTCCCTCATCCGGGGAATATTTTTGAGGTAATCCATAGCTTATTCCCCATAAATTGAGGATGAGTGAGATCAGCAGGATTACTCCGAGTAGAACTAAAGAGATTCTTTTTTTCATAGAAAACCAAGCCAGTCCGCGGTGGCGAAATCGAGCTGGAGAAAGGACTTCTCCAATTCCTTGTTCTCAGGTGAGGAGTGGACCAGAAGGTCGACCGGCCGCGGATTGAGGAAACGGGGAAGAGAGATATTCCAGGTTGGTGATAAGATTGATGCCTTTAGATTAGATTCATTTGTATAAAGAAGGGGGAATCCTCTCCCCGGCGAAAGTTTCATCAATAATCCGGGGAGGAATGATGGTTCTTCTCCAGGGTATCGGAGGTTAAATACTTCCAGCAACACTGTGAAGACTCTTTTCCCGTAGCGGTGTTCAGAAGATATCAGCAGAATATCATCCTCTCCGGATTGTCCCAGAAGATGGTGAAAATGAAAGTTGTTTGAATCAACCGATTGGGAGTAGCGCCACTTTAAATATTCTCCATCTTTAGGAATATGAGGGAAGGGAGGGGTGTAATCAATGAGCTTATCCCGGGCGGATTCTATCGATATTTTTCGGCACTGCAATTTTCTTTTACCGGGGCGGATAATAAATGAACCATCCGGGGAACATGAAGAGAGACCCCAGAAAGGGGAGGGGAAATGAATACTGGTAGGAAGTGTTGCTCTTCGCAGATAACCACTCTGAGAGCTGCCGGGGCGGGAGCGGTCATTGGGGAAGACGAAAGCTAACGAGTTAGGTTTTTCGCTGAGGTGTTCGGTTAGAAGGCGTAACATCCGGCGGAAGATGCCCAGCCGGCGATATTGGGGAGATACCATAATAACGCTGATCTGATAGGCCGTAAAAGAGTGGTTATCATTGATTGCCACTGAAAATGGAATTGCCGCGAGAGAACCGACTAATTGGTCTTGATCTCTGGCGGCAGCAAAGCAGGTATCCCCGAAAGGATTGTTCATATAGATATTATCAAAGGTCTTCCTGGGGATTTTGGTCTGGGCCCCCGTGGCAAAATACTCTTCCCAGGCATTGAGGAAGAGGCGATAGTGCTCCTCCGGGAATTTATCGGTATAGTTGTTTATTTCAATATTAATCATAGTTCAGGTAAAGCTTAGTCGAAAAGCTTGTAAGCTCTAAAATATCCGGTTTTAAGATCTCAGTGGAGACCGTTCTCTCGTAGCGGCTGCCTTTAGGCTGCCACACGATGGCGACCTGAAGGTCGCCGCTACGAGAGGACTGGGTTTACTGAGAGCTCACGAAATCCTTTTTGAGCAGGTTCCAGGTACCGGGAAAATGAAGAAAAATTGTGCTGATTAATTAATAGTGATAAGCATTTCTCGCATTGTAAAGTATAGGGTAAATATAGCGGACTGTTAAGTAGGACCTTTAACCGAAAAGAAATTTTGGATATTTCCGATGGAACCATCAACTGCCAGGGATGAAGCATCAGAACCGATGGGATAGAGCGGGAGTTTAGTTTATTGATATAGTACCCGGTCTTGCTGCCGAGCAGGGCAATCCCGATCCCGCTACCATAGGGAATTTCTTTTAGAACCATGCTTGCCCGAAGATCACGAGGCAGCCCCGGGGGTAGGATGCTAACTTTCCGCCAGGGATAAGTGGATACCGGTATTTCCATGATGCCATTGATAATATTATTATCCGAGAAAGGACCATAAGAAGAGGAAGAATACCGAAATCCTGATTGCTGGAGAAGGATTGTCTCTTCCGGTCGGAGATAGAGTTGTGCCGCTCTGAATCCTTTGGGCTGAAAGATCTCAAGAAATTCTTGGGAGAGGCGTAATTGGTCTTCCAGAGTTTTGGAGTTGAGAATCATAGCGTGATCATGGCCATGATAAGCTATCTCATGCCCCTCCCGGAGAATAGTTCTTACCGATTCCGGATACCATTTAAATACTTCTCCCAGGATAAAGAAGGTCGCGGTATTATTACTATCCGAGAGCAGTTTCAAGAGATGATCGATCGAGCGGGGGAGATAGCCTCCATCGACCTTTTTTTTCTCTTCTGATGATCGGGGAATAGCGGGAGGAAAGATTCCATCGCGGAGATGAATCCAGGATTCAATATCGAATGATAATATGTTATTCATAATTTTTACTTTAGTTTTGAATTTATCCGGAATCAACAAAATAATAGATATTATCTGAAGATATAGTATATTCTCTAATAATTAAAAATCAATAAAAGGGATTTGTTATGGGATTTGCAAGCTATCTTAAATACGCGCCTCTGATATTTTTCAAGAAGAACGCGTCACCGATTTACCTGGTATTCTTTATTACCGAGAACTGTAACGCGGACTGTAAGCACTGCCTCCTTGGCGGTATTCATCCGGGGAAGGACCAGCTCTCTATTGATGAGATCGAGAAGGTCTCGAACCATATGGACGACTTTCTCTTTCTTCTCCCGACCGGGGGTGAGCCGTTTCTCCGCAAAGATCTATCGGAGATTATCAGGATATTTCATCGGAATAATCATGTGCTTAATGTTGGGATCCCCACTAACGGAGGACTGACCAGCCAGGTTCTCGAAACCGTGCGGAGTGTGCTGGATACCTGCCCGGACCTTGATTTCATGGTCGATGTCTCGGTGGATGGGATCGGAGAAGATCATGACGAAATCCGTCGTACTCCGGGGTTATTTAAGAAAGCCATGACTACCTTCTCCGAACTGAAGAAACTGGAGAAGGAATATCCGCGGTTTACCGCCACGATCGAGACTACCGTCTCTTCCTACAATGATTCCAAGCTTCTCGATATGTACAAATATTTTACCGAGAATACGGAAGCGGATACGATTTTTACATTGCTCTGCCGGGGTAAACCGATGGAGCCGTCGGCCAAGTTCTTCAACGTGGAAAACTATGAGAAGTACGCCCGGGCGATGGAGAAGGGGATCAAGGAGCGGATGCTGACCGGTTATGACCGGTTTCCTTTTGCCGATCTTATTAATGCCAAGCGGATTATTCGCCACCGGGTGATTGCCAAGGTGATCAGGGAGAACCGGCAGATCCTGCCCTGTTATGCCGGGGTTCTGGGGGGCGCCTTATTCGCTAACGGTGATGTACTTCCCTGTGAACTGCACGATGATCTGAAGATGGGAAATGTCCGGGACTTTGATTATGATTTTAAGAAGATCTGGTTCAGTGAGAAGGGAGATCATGCCCGGAAAGTTATACGGGATAGTAAATGCTTCTGTACTTATGAGTGTTTTTTAACCCTGAATATTCTCTTTAATCCTAAGGTCTATCCTTCTATTATTAAAGAATATCTGGGGTTGAAGTGGGCAAAATATACAAAAAAAACGTTGAAGAGTAAAAACGTTAAAAAATAAGAACGTTGAAGATAAAGACCGTTGAAGATCGTAAAAGCTGAACATCGAACGTCGAACTTCCAACGTCGAACATCCAAAGATGCTATTTTCTAAGAAAATTTCATTGGTGATTCCGGCTTATAATGAGGAAAGGGGGTTGGCTCACCTTCTTCCGGGTGTTCCTCCTTATATCGATGAGGTGGTGGTGGTCGATAATAATTCTACCGATGGGACCGGTCGGGTGGCGCGGAGTTTCGGCTGCCGGGTGGTGGAAGAGAAACAATCGGGATACGGGATAGCTCTTAAAACCGGGTTTCAGGCGGCGGAAGGGGAGATCATTATTACCATGGATGCCGACGGGACCTGCCTCTTCGAGCACTATCCGAGGTTGGTCAAGCATATGCTTGATAATGGAGTCGACTTCGTCACCGCGCGCCGTATTCCGGATCGATTTCGGACCTTTACCAGCCTCCTTCGTTTTTTGGGAGATATGTTCCTGGATATTACCTGTTGGATCTTCTTCCGGTTCTGGGTTTATGATTCCCAATCCGGGGTCTGGGCCTTTAAGCGCGAAATTCTCTCCCGGATTAATCTGGAGAGCGATGGTTGGGCTCTATCGGAAGAGATTAAAATTGAGGCATTTACCCATCCGGATCTGAAGGCGGCCGAGCTTCCGATATTATATATCAATATTCGTATGGGAGAGAGTAAGCTGAGTATGTGGAGAGACGGCTTTGCTAATCTCTGCTATATTGTGAAAAAATGGTAAAAGAAGAAAACAGCAGATCTGCACCCCCCTTCATCTCGGTAATCATCCCCGCCCATAACCCCGGTTTATCGCTTCTGGAATGTCTGGATCCGTTTACCCGAGTCTCTTATCCGGAGTTTGAGGTTATCGTGGTGGATGACGCTTCCCCCTCTCCGATTCAACTTCCAGAATTCGCTCTAAATTGGGGGCGGATAGTAAGGCTGGATAGTAATCTCGGTCCGGCCGGCGCCAGGAATGAAGGATCCGCCGTTGCCCGGGGAGAGATACTCCTCTTTATCGATACTGATGTGGTGATCGATGACGGTTGTCTGGACGCGGTGGGCCGATTTTATCTGGATGATGATAAGAGTAACTGGGGATTGACCGGAGTTCAGTCCGTCCGGATGGAGTTCGGTAATTTCAGCAGTCAGTATAAGAATCTCTGGCTCCGGTATTCTTTTCTTCAGTCACCGGAGGACTCCGCGCTCTTTTATACCAGTATCGCCGCGGTTCCCCGGGAGCTTTTTCTGCGCTTCGGCGGTTTTGACCGGAAGTATCTTACACCAAGTCTGGAAGATACCGATTTTGGGAACCGGATCTGGGAAGAGGGAGGGAAGGTCCGGATCGACCGGGAGTTGGAGGTCAGGCATAATAAATACTACTCTCTATATGGACTTCTGAAGAATGATTTCAAGAGGTCGTCGGATGAGACCCGGACATGGCTGAGGAATAGAGGTAAGACCGGGAGTGTTTTTACCGGTCGGACTTCAGTTCCGCTCGGATTCATCGCGGGGTTGGCATTTGCCGGAGTGGGAGTGCTGGGTGGATTGGGTGGACTGGTATTCTGCTCCCTGATCGGGTTCTGGGTTGTGATAATCGCTTTGCTGGGAATATGGGTCAGTAATATTGGGATGATTAACTATATGGGGCGGATTATGGGTACAGTTTTTCTATTCCAACTCCTGCTCTTTCTTCCGCTGAATATGCTGGTGGCGGGTTCCGGGATAGTATGGGGGATATCGAGTTATTTAATCGGGCAGAAATATTAGTGGGGGGGAGATCACCCCTCACCCCTCACCCCTAACCCCTCTCCCCGGGGGAGAGGGGGACGGCATGAGGACGCTTCTGCCATGGCTACCCTCTCCCTGTGGGAGAGGGTGCCCCCCGATTTCATCGGGGGGCGGGTGAGGGGAGGGGTGAGGGGCACCAAAGGCCCCCCCCATCCCCGATAATGGATCGCAGCTAAAGTGAAAAACTATAAATTTTTGCGGAGCAAAAATTTACAATGAAAATATTTCTTTTAATTGAAGATGAATGTACCTACCAGCCCGCTATCTTTGACGAGTTGATAAGGCGGCTGGATGGGCAGGTGGTGGGGATTGGACTGGTCCCATTTGATCCCCGGAATAAGGGGTTGAAATTTTATCGTTACTATCTCCGGTTTCTTGGGGGGAAAAGTTTCTTTCAGAAATCTATCCAGGTGCTGAAGCAGATGATCCGGAGATATACCGGACTCTCTCGCCTGGGCGGACCTCCCGCTTCGATAGTCGAGTTGGCGGCCCGGCATAGACTTCCCTTGCTCCGATCAACCAGTCCGAATAAAAAGGAGTTCCGGGAAGAAGTTTTTCGGCTCTCTCCGGATCTGATTATCTCCAGCCAGGGGTTTCTATTGAAGAAAGGGATTCTCAGCCTTGCTCCCCTCGGCTGCCTGAACCGGCATGCCGCTCTTCTGCCCCGTTATCGCGGGATTTATCCGATCTTCTGGGCGATGCTGAACGACGAGAGAGAGATCGGGATCTCCGTGCATTTCATGAATGAGAAGTATGATGACGGCCGGATTATAGTTCAGGAAAAGATTAATGTTGAACCGGACGATACTTTCTTCTCTCTCTATGGTAAGGTTATAGAAAAGACCCCCGGTTTATTTCTGGAAGCGATCCGGAGGATCAGGGATAATGATATTCCGGAGATTTCAAATAAGGCCGAAGACGGTGAGTATTTCTCCTACCCGCAAAAAGACGATATCCGCCTTTTTCGGGAGAAAGGGAAAAGGATGATTTGATCAGACGATTGTATTATATCAGTTCGCCTGGTAGGGGAGGGGGGGGCTTTTTAACAGACGATTGAATGTGATTGGATGTGAGATAAAGAATAGGAACAACATCTTTGGATGAGGTTTGTCGTTGGATTATATACTATTCCTTAACAAGTAAATTAATTACAGTTTTGTTTTCTTAAATTCACATCCAATCACATTCAATCGTCTGTTAAATTTAACCCAGGCGAGGCTGGTATTCGATCGTCTGTTAAGTTTAGCCCGAGGCGAGGCGGTTTTATAAATTGTATCAGTCATTTGTTTGAATGGATATGCTCTAATGTTGAAATTGATAATAAATTTTATTAAATCGATGATCGGGAAATCTTTTGGCAATTCCCGTCTCCTCCATCCGGCGATCCTTCATCTCACGGTTACCAATCGGTGTAATCTGAAATGTCAGATCTGCAATGTCTGGAAAGAGCGGCCCCGGATCGATGCCTCGTCTGAAGTTATTGAGAAACTTACCGGTTCCCGCTATTTCAAGGACTTCCAGATCATTGAATTCGGGGGAGGGGAGCCGTTTCTGGTCGATCTGGTCGAGGTGACCCGGAAGTTTAACCACTCCGGTTTGAAGATGATTCTGGTGACGACCAACGGAATGTCTCCCGACCGGATACTGGAGCAGGTTAAGGGAATACTGGAGTTGCCGGGACTCTCTCTGATCATGAATGTCTCGATCGATGGGATCCGCGAGACCCATGATCGTCTGAGAGGAGTTCCCGGGAGTTATGATCGGGCAAGCGAGACCCTCCGCCGGTTGGCTGAACTGGCCGGGGGTTATCCGAATCTTAAAGTCGGGGCGAAGCTTACTATCCAGAAGGATAACTACCGGGAGATCTGGCCGACCTATCTGATGGCAAAGGAAATCGGGATTGAGTTTACCGCCAAGCCGGCCGCGGTCTTCGGTTCCCTCCATAATCAGGAGATGGACTTTGATCTCACCGCCGGGCAGGTGGAAGAGATTACCGGTCTCTTAAACCGGATCGATGAAGATCAGGCCGGGGATTTGAATCGGGAGAAGACGAACCTCTTCGGGCGCCTCTATTTCTTCTCTAACATCATATTCAACCGGGTTCAGCTGAAGTATCTCAGAGAGAACCTGCTGGAGAAACAATTCAAGCAGGTGATCCCCTGTTACTCCACCTTCTTCTCGGTTATGGTTCATGTTGACGGAGGAGTATATTGCTGCCCGACTCTGATGAGGAAGGTAGGGGACCTGGGTGTGGAGTCATTTGATGAGATCTGGCAGGGAGAGAAGATGAGCGCGATCCGCCGGTTTATCCATGAAGGCCGGTGCAGCTGTTTTTCGCAGTGCGACCAGATGCCGTCGGTGGTGGTTAAGTATAAATTTCGGCTGGGGGCTGATATTGTTAAGAGCTATCTCAGGAGAAAGTGAGCGGTAAGCGGTGAGCAGTGAGCGGTGAGCAGTGAGCGGTGAGCAGTGAGCGGTAAGCGGTGGAGATAAGGAATATCCAATGGCCAACTTCCAACTGCCAACTTCCAAGTAGCGTGCACCAAGGCCAATAAGAAATTTAGTCAGAATGATTAGAGAAAAAGGTAATCAGTGATTGGTAAGCGGTGAGCAGTGAGCGGTAAGCGGTAACCAGTGATCAGTGATCGGAGATGCAGGATTCAGGATGCAAGATACAGGATTCAGTTTTCCTGAGTACCGATGACCGATCACTGTTCTTGTGGACGAGGTAGAGGAAAAATCGTCTTGTCCCATAATCGTCTTGTTAAGATAATCTGAAAAGCGGTGCCGAGGCCAGAAAAGCTAGGTGAAAGCGAATAACTTTAGGCACTTTAGCGCACTTTAGGCACTTCAAACTTCATGAAATCACTTCTTCTCGTCCTCCCGACTGAAGACAAAAAGCTGCCTATCCAGACCGACGCGGTCCTGGCCCGGTGCCCCGGTATTTTCCTGAAATCCAACTATCTCTTGACCCCGATTGGATTGGCTTATCTGGCCGGGGCGCTGCGGGAATGGACCGATAGCCGGGTGGATTTTCTGGATTGCCGGGTGGAGAGTTACAGCACATCTGAAGCGATCCGGCGGATCAAAGAACTTGATCCGGATATCATCTTCTTCACCCTCGGGACTCCGGCTCTTGATTATTCCGGCGCCTTTTTCAGGAGATTAAAGGAAGAGATCCCTGAACTTCAGGTAGCGGTGGTCGGCACTCATGTCACGGTCCTCCCCCGGGAAAGTTTGGAGGCGCTCCCGCTCGATTATATTATCCGGGGCGAACCGGAAGAGAGCGCCCGCGATCTGATAATGGTGCTTGAGAGGGGAGGGGAGCTGGAGCAGGTTAAGGGGCTATCTTTTCGGAGCGATAATAGAATTATCAATAATCCGGATCGTCCCCTGATCGAAGATATTGACTTGCTGCCACTCCCGGCCCGGGATCTTATCCCGAATCAAAAATATTCCGCCCCGCTCGCCCGCCATCGTCCCTTCGGTCTGATTCTGACCGCCCGCGGCTGCCCGTATAAATGTAAATTTTGCGCGACCAGGGCATACTATGGTCATACCTGGAGGCAGCGGAAGATCGAGAGTATAGTTGCTGAGTTAAGGTTGATGGTGGAGAGATACGGGATCAGGGATATTGGTTTCTGGGACGATACTTTTACCATTCAGCCGGAGAGGGTGATAGCCCTCTGCCGGGAGATAATTAAGGAAAAGCTGAAGATTGAATGGATATGCCTCTCCCGGGTCGATACGGTCAACCGGGAACTCCTGGCCTGGATGAAGAAAGCGGGCTGCTATCAGATCCAGTTTGGGGTAGAGTCCGGAGATGAGGATATCCTCCGTCGATTGGGAAAACCGGTAACCATCAAGCAGGTTAAGCAGACATTCTGGTGGTGTGTTGAAGAAGGGATTGAACCGGTGGCGTTCTTCATGATCGGAAATCCGGGCGAGACGGAGGAGAGTATCCGGAGGACTATCGACCTGGCTCTGGAACTGCCGGCAAGTTATGTATCCTTTAATATAAATACTCCATATCCCGGCTGCGAACTATTCGATCAACTCCGGAAGAGCCTGGGGGATGATTGGTCCCGATTTAATGCCCGGCAGTCCTCATATCAGACCGGCCTGGATGAAAAGAAACTGGAGGAATATATCCGGAAAGCATACAGGAAGTTTTATTATCGACCGGGATATATCATCAGCTCTCTTTCCCGAATCAGTTCCATTCCCGATGGATTAAGGCATCTAAAAGCCGGTTTAGAAATTGTAAGGCGTTTCCACAGATAGTCTATCGAAGAGGCATTGCCTCGGCCAATCTATATCCCGGAGCCATCAATTCATCTCCTCCGCTGCGAGTACAAGGCAATGGGATTTGGCAAAAACCGTGCGATTCGAGCATATTGGGCAAATGCACAACCACATTGAACACAATAAGTTACACCCTATCTGACAAAACACGCTTTACTTGTTTTGTCAGATGAAGATAGAATGTTGTTTATTGCGTTTACGATGCGAAAAAGATGCATACGCGTCATTTCCGCGCGGGATATGAACCGAAAGGAAAGGAAGGTGTATCTAAGATGAAGAAGATACCCAAATTCAAAAATGAAGAGGCCGAGCGTAAGTTTTGGTCAGAACATGACTCGACCGAATATGTCGATTGGTCAAGAGCGAAGCGTGCGGTATTCCCCAAACTTAAGCCGTCAACCAAGACTATCTCTCTTCGTCTTCCCCAGACAATGTTGGAGGAACTAAAACTTCTGGCAAATAAGCGGGATGTTCCCTACCAGTCCCTCCTGAAGGTGTTCCTCTCCGAACGCATCGAATCGGAGATAGGGAAGCACCGTCCGAGGATGGCTGGGGTCCAATAAGTATAAGTGAGAGCCCCATTAAAGATCTTTCCTTCATTTTATTTAACCGCGGATTTAGCAGATTATGTTGATTATTTCGCCTTGGATATGGGGCTTTGCTGTCCACTAATTACACGAATTTACACTAATTGCTTCACCGGCGCGGCCCCTTTTAATAAACTACGAATTTCGCGAATTTCACGAATTTTTGTCCCGAAGAAAGCGGGGACACGAATTGAAAAGAGCAATCAGTAATCAAGCACACTGATTACCGATTACCGAGGACTAATCACGGATTACCGGCAATCAGTGTGATCAGATGCGGTCCGACAACGGGATATAAGCCCAGTACGGCCCCGGAGATGAGCAGTTGGATCGTTGTTCTGCGTCCCGCGGACGGCCCTGCTATATAGTAGCTCTCCAGAAGATCAGTCATACGGATCGGGAGATAGACTATATAGAATATCAGGATCAATGCCGGTCCCAGCACAAACCATGCGGCCCAGTGCATGCTGGTTGTGGGGCTTATCTCCATCATTACATCCCAGTATGCGGTGTAAGCGATACATTGGAAGCAGAGAAGAAGGATCCCGGCGGAGATCTTCCCGATTTTCGAGATGGGTTTTTGGGAACGGAGTGCTGATCCGGTGGCAAAAAGGAGATATCCTTCGCGGAAGAAGAGGAGGATGAATGTTACAGCCATCCATCGTGTCTGCGCTCCTTCGATCTCCACCCCTCCCATTATCCCGAAGGCGTCGAGGATATAGATCCCCAGAAAATATGTCAGGATCACATGAGTGATGCAGATGGCCGAGCCGAGTTTCAGGGGTATGTCGGTCTCTTTGCCGTCATTCGAGTGCCAGGAGCGAAACTTCTCCGGGAGCGCGATGGTCTCGGCAACCAGCGCGAAGATCAATATCAAGCCCGGGAAGAGGCATACCTCTTCCGTCTCAAACGCCCGGCGCAGGCTGCCCCTGAACCAGGGAGCGCCAAAGAGCGCATAGGCGTAGAAGAGTAGTGTGAATATCATACGAACTTAGCGCCTTCGGCGCTAACGTTAAAAAATAAAAACGTGGAAGATGAAAAACGTTAAAGATCGTTGAAGACCGTTAGACGACATATTTTGATTTAATGCTTGCATATTCTCACATTCTTATTTTTTAGCAGAAAAAATAAGAAATTGCAATACCGGAGAATAGAGTTATACTTTAGGATAAGTTGAGTCAAATATTATGAAGAGACGCTGTTTCAGTATAATAGCCCTGTTCTGCCTTTTGATTGTTTTCCTGTTAGATGGATCTGTCTATTCGGATGTGATCTGGACTAAGTCGTTTAATTATTCCGGGAAGATAATTGAAGAGGGGCCGGACTATGTCATCCTTAAGATGGCGGATGGCGTTAGAAAAATCCGGAGAAACAAGATTGAAGATATCACCTATTCTCAGAAGACATCGCTCCCTCCCGACCAGAAAGAGAAGATTCAGAAGGCCGGGGAGAGTCTGGAGAGAGTAGTTCAAGAACAATTAAAATGGCGCCGAGAACATCCGAAAGAATATGCCAAGCAGTTGAGGGAAGAGGAGAAAGCCAGAAAAAGGGAAGAAGCTCAAGAGAAAGCCCGGCTGAAAAAACTGCTGGATGAAGAGAAGAAGGAGTCGGCGCGACTACGGAAACTTTATGAGGCGGAAATTCGGGCGGAGGAGGCAGCCCACAAAAAAGCAATGGCGCTGGAACAACAAGTCCGGAAAAAAGCAGAGGCGGAAAATCGTAAGAAATTGGACGATCAAGAAAAAGCGCCTCCTGATACCGAGAAAAAAAATAACCCGGATGCCCCAGATCGGAAGAGCGTCGTGTAGGGAAAGAGTGTAGATCTCGGTGGTCGCCGTATCATTAAAAAAAAAAAAAAAAAGAAGAAACACAA
>CAKZYZ010000287.1 GCA_937885075.1 uncultured bacterium
TCTTCCGATCGCTGACGCTGACCGTGACATCTTCCCCCAGCTTGACTCGTTCCGGGGACCGGTTCTGGTTCGAGATCGTCGGCCGGATGATATCTACCGTGTAATCTTCCACGTGGACCGGTGACTCATCGTTATTATGTCCGTCCCGCCCGAAATATTTCAACTGGACCGCGATCGGTCCCGGCGCCCCTTCCGTGTTGACCGGCAGGTCCACTATCATCCCGTCGCTCCCGGATGGGCTCGATCCGGTCGGATCCCCTACTGTCGGTGTCCCCACCTCGCAGAAGATCGTGGCCAGGTCGTCATAGGCCGGTACCGCGGTCTCCGCCAGCCGGATATCGGTCGCGTCCCCGAACTTGCGGACGCTCCCCGCCGGACTGGCATATGTATTGGGCGGGGTCGTGTCAGGGATTACTGTAATAGTTCCTGAAAGATGCTCTCCCAATACTGACTCGGTGTCATCATTAGCGAGTCTCTTCAGAACCTCCACACCAAAACGGAACCCAAAATCACTATCTCCCAACTGCGCGTCGCCCGCCACCCGAAACCGGAAGGTCGCCAGAGGAAAGTCGCTCCCGGCTCCGACCGTGAAATAGTTCGGACTCCCCGTCGATGTTATCCCCTTCTGATATCGGACATACCCGTCATTACTCACATCCACCGTCGCAATCGCGAATGAATACCCGGTCAGGTAATCATGCGTTACCACAACCGCCGTATCCCCTACCCCTTTGTACCGGGGTGATTCATAGTTAAAATCCACCTGGACCGCGGCGAGATTTACCGCCTGAGCATCGTTATTATGCAGTACTACCGTAACCTCGTAGACCCCGTTCTGCTGCCATTGGTCGGATTGGAAGGAAAAATTAACATCTATGTCAGCATAAATTGACGAGGTTATGACCATCAGCAGCAGCGATACCAGGATGATTATTGATATTGTCAAATGGTTCTTTTTCATTATAAGCGGTTTGGTTGATTTATGACTGTATTAGCTAATGAACTTTCGCTCCGGTGGGGTAAACCCACCGGGGGCGTTTTCTTGTTTGGCCGTGTTAGCTATTGAACTTTCGCTCCCCGGGGGTAAACCCCGGGGGGCCGGTTTCTTTCTTTGTAGCCACGGTCGGTGACCGCGGAGGCTGGGACCGCGGTCACCGACCGCGGCTACAGCGCCAGGAACTTTCTACTTTTAACTTTTAAGTTTTTACTTGTCTTTTCCATCTGGCTGCCTGGTACCTTTTACTTTTAACTTTTAAGTTTTTACTTTGTTTTCCCCCGATTATCTGTTAAGTATATTACAATATATGCAGAAAATATTGGAGGTTACAAAATGGCTCCTACATTACTAAAAACATTGGTGGATGAAAAGGTGGTCTTGCTCGATCGCGCTCTTGAATCAAAGCTTCCGTTTTCCTTAGACGGGATAACCCGCATTGTGGACGAGCATGGCGATACCAGGGCTTTATTGTTGGGCAAATCATCTATTGAAGAATTGGAAGAAGATATTGCTTCCATAAACCCCGATTTTCTCGCATCCATTGATAAATCCCGCCGATCAGATCGGGTTAGTGGTGACGCTGTGAAAGTTAAGGCCGGATTAGCATGATTAACTACGACTTTACCCGATACGCGGAAAAAGAATTCCTCAAACTCTCCCCTCCCATTCAAAAGCGGATCATTAATAAACTCGAGTTCTTCCTCTCTCATTCCAATCCATTGGCTTTCGCCACAAATATCAATACCGCCGCGACGCAAGCTACTTATAGATTCCGAATCGGCGATTACCGGGTAATCTTTGATTGGGAAGAAACCGGTATTCTTATCCTCCGCGTAGGACATCGTCGGGAAATTTATCGTTGATCGTGTTTTCATTATTGAACGTTCCGGTTGATTTGTGATCGTATTACCAGGGCTGACGCCCTGGTCTATTGTCTGCCGCCCCTTTGGGGCTTTTTGTTTGATGCTGGATGTTGGTCGTTCGTTTTTTCACCAGGGCTAACACCCTGGCCTATTGTCTATCGCCCCTTTGGGGCTTTTCGTTCTCTGTAGCCGCGGTCGGTGACCGCGGACACCGACCGCGGCTACAGGGCCAGGTACTTTTTACTTTTAACTTTTAAGGTTTTACTTTGTTTTTTACTCCTTTTTACCCCCAAAAAACGCTTCTAAGGCTATATATTCCCCCTATTATGAAGCTAACTCCCCTACTTTCAACAACTTAGTGTGGTCCGACACCCATTTTACATTTTAAATCTCCAATAACCAATTCCCAATGTCCAATTTCCAAATTCGCCTCAACCCGACCGCATTTGGAAATTGGACATTGGAAATTGGCCATTGGATATTCGTCTTTTCCGGTTATTGGTCATTGGATATTCCTTGTTGGATATTGGATATTTTTTCTACTGCGATCTCTGCGGTTCAATTAGTCCTCTGGCAGAGGCGCGTAAGTGAACCCCTCATTCGACATATATTTCCAGATGTTAAAGTCATATCCCTCAATCTTGTCGTTCCCGTTGAAGTTTCCTTCATCTGAGAATTTTGGGTCTCCCCGGTCGTCCGAGTCGCTGTGGCCTACCAGGGTGTCCCATTTCATTATGTCGGCGATGTTTATCAGTTCGTTGCCGTCGGCGTTCCCGCCGCCTAACTGCCAGTAACGGCCGTCGGTTCCTATCGCGATCATCGGACTGGAGGCTTCGGGCTCATCCATGTCACGGTAGGCCAGGACGAAATAAACACTCTCCTGATCGGAGAAGTCGGCCCGGGTCACCTGGTTGATCGGGAAACCGAGGGCGTCACGGCTGATCACCGGGAAATGGTTCGATCCGAGCGCGATATCTGATCCGCCGTAGGTCGTCCCTGAGAGCTTGTGCCGGACCAGGATGTAATAGGTTCCCGGGGTCAGGCCGGTGATATACTGATTGCCGCTTACTCCACTCCCGTTGAGGTCAATATCCCCGCTGATTGTCCCTTCCGTAGCTCTCTCGCTCCGGAACTCCACGTTGACCGTCGAGGGGATCTGGCTGAAGGTCTCGGGGTCGAAATAGCCGTGGAGGTAGAGCTTCAGGTTGAGCCAGCAGTAACCGTCCGGTGTCGGCGCCGGGACCGGGGTCGGGGTCAGACTCGGGGTTGAAATGGCGCTCGGGGTCGGGATTACCGACGGTGTCGCGACAACATCCGGTGTCGCCGTAGGCACCGGTGTCGCCGTGGCGATCGGGGTCGGGGTCGGCGCGGCCGGCGCGTAGTACTCATCGGCGCCGATGTCGTCTCCCATCCCATTCGGCCGCGCCTCGCCGTCGATATCGGTTGTCGGGTACCGGAGCGCCAGGGCCAGGTCGATCGCCGAGGAGTCGGAGAGGATATGATAGTTCCCGCCGGCCGCGTCAACAAAACGCGGATCGGCATCCGGGAGTTCTCCCAGGTTCCCCACTCCGGTATATCCGCCCTTGACCAGGCAGAAGTTGACCATAATAGTCCCCTGGTTGGCGATCTCGTCTCCGCCGACGGCTGAGTCGTTATCCCAGACAATCGTATTGAAGATGATCGCGGAGGCGGCATCCTCACAGTTGATCCCGTCGCCTTCATCCGTTGATTGGTTCCCGCTCACTGTCGTGTGGAGGATGGTCGGGAAGGAGAGCCAGCCGCAGTTAATCCCACCGCCCTGGTAGCCTGAGATATTACCGGTAACAATAGAGTTGATGATCTGAGGTTCGGTATTGGCAGCCACTGTCCCGATCCCCCCGCCGTAGTAGGCGGCCTGGTTATCGGTAATGATACAGTTTATAATCGTCGGTGAAGAGGAGAGGCAGAGGATTCCGCCGCCTTCGTCATCACTATTGCCGTTGGTGATGGTAAACCCATCAATAATCGAGAGTAATGTCTCTGCATCCTGGAAGTAGACACCGCGGCCGCTATCTTCGCAGTCGATAATTGTCGCTTCCGGTCCGTCCCGGCCGATCAGTTCCACCTTCTTTCCGTTGAAATCCAGCTCCTTATTCCCGGATCCGGTATAGGTTCCCGGGAGAACAACTACCTGGTCGCCGTCTGAGGCGGCATCGAGACCTTCCTGGATCGTGTCATAAGGCTCGCTCTCGGTCCCGGTCTCCGTTCCTGTCCAGGCCCCGTCGACATAGATCCGGATATCGGCCGGGGTCGAGGAGCCATCAGACGGGTCGCTCGAGCCCATGTACTCCTGGTAGTTACTGTAGCCGTCACCGTCAACATCCTCGCGGGAGTCGTGGAGAAGGACCTCCAGGCCATTGTCGACCTCCCAGCCGTCCGGTGTAAAGTCATTGTCGCTGTCGGGATCGGTCGGATCGGTCTGATAGGTATTTACCTCGTCGCCATCATTGAGGCCGTCGTCGTCGCTGTCGGGATCGGTCGGATCTGTCCCGTTGGTGTACTCTTCCAGGTTGGTCAGGCCGTCACTGTCGGGATCGTCGGCCGCTCCTTCATCGAGATCGCCGAAGTATTGGAGTTCCCAGTAGTCCGGGAGTCCGTCGCCGTCGTCTTTGTACTCATCGGCGCCGATGTCATCTCCGGCGCCTTCCGGGCGGGTCTCACCGGCTATATCGTGTTCCGGGGCGCTTGTGGCCGTTCCGGCATCGATACAGGGGGAGTTTACGGTCAGGTTGTAGAGTCCTCCATCGCGGTCGACCAGAAGAGGATCGACGCTGATGTTTCCGGTGCCGGCATGGCCGGACTGGATATCGCAGTAGGTTACCGCGAAGTCTCCGCCGATCTGCGGTGAATCCTGGGCGGTGTTACCCCAGACAATCGTGTTTGTAACCGTCGGACCGGATCCCTGGGGACTGCCGCTCTCCGTGTAGGAGTAGAGGCCGCCGCCGTTGTAGCCCGCCTGGAGATCGGAAGAGCGTCGTGTAGGGAAAGAGGGTAGATCTCGGGGGGCGCCGTAT
>CAKZYZ010000288.1 GCA_937885075.1 uncultured bacterium
CTTTGCTCTCTTTTTTTTTTTTTTGTTTTTGTTCTTGTGTGTGTTTTTTTTTTTTTAATGATACGGCGACCACCGAGATCTACACTCTTTCCCTACACGACGCTCTTCCGATCTACTTAGAATTCTACCTTGAGGGGTTTCTTCAGGAGGAGGCCAAAGGCCAGGGTGAGGATCAGGAAGGCGATGGTCCAGTGGAGCTGAATGACCAGGAGGTTGATATCTCTCGCCGGGTAATCGATCCGGGCGGAGATAATGGCGCTGCCGGCCGGGATGGTCTTAGCCCCGGGAGAGGCCAGGATAGAGAGGAAAGAGGGCTGTTCGGTCACCGGATAGATCCGGTCAATTTTATTGAGCGCCCGAAGATTCTTTGTGAGGACGGTATCTCCCACTGTGAAGGTCAGGGTATGATCTCCCGGTTCTTTGACCTCTACCCGCCAGGTTGCCTCTTTAAGCGCCTTGATCCTCAGGGCCGGGGTCTGGATGGCGACACCCTCAGAAGTCTCCAGCTTGATCTCTGTCTGGAGGATATTCACTTCCGGCGCCAGTGAGAGTGTTACATTGACTTTATCTCCGGGCCGGAGGTTATCGTAACCATATCTCACCTGTATCTGGGCGCAGAGAAGCAGGACCGGGATTATCACGACCAGGAGCGGCGGAAGAAGATAGGCCAGATATAGGAAGATCCCCCGGAGGACCTGTAGAAATTCCTTGATTATCAGACCAAGCTCATCGCGGGAGAGATAGATCCCAAAAAAATGCCCGAATATGCGTTTCTTCTTTATTTTAATCTGGGCTTGATTCGAAATAGATTTATAGACCAGAAGCGCGAAGATGGCGGTAACCAGCGCCAGAAATGCCAACCCGATTACGGGCGGAAGGCTCCGGAAAGGCAAGAGAACCCCACTGACTATCAGCGTTATCTTATTGAATATAAATTCCATTATAATTTTTTTCAAAAATTATAGTTATGCAAGCATTGATCGATCTGCTTTAGCTATCTAATATTTTCGCGTAAGCCACCGTTTTTTACCCTCCGCCCGCTGTCTTCTGACATCCGTCCTCCGTCTCACCCCAGGTATCCCAGTCCCGTCAGTCTCTCCTTAACCGATTCCTCGTCGGCAGTTTTTTCCATATCGGCCACACTCTTCTCCAGAACGTGGACAATAAATTCGTCCGGACTGGAATATCCGGCTACTTCCGAATACTTGGCCAACCGATCATAAAGCTCCCCTTCAATTTTAATCTTTTTAGCCATGACTATTTCCTCCTGATCTTCCTTCTCCAACTTTTCCCCGATTTCTATTTTAGACAGGATAACAGGATCAACAGGATAGAGGGCTCGTTCAATCTCTCTCCTGAATCATTTGTTTTTTTATCTTGTAAATCCTGTCAAAAAATCGCGAGGGTAAGTTTCTTACTAACTTTAGGCACTTAAGCGCACTTTAGGCACTTTTAACTTATTTTAAATATAATCAAGTGATTTGATATCCTTTTTCTTCTGGTCGGACATCTTCTCCGGGATAACCTCCGGAGCCGGGGAGAAAACATCTCTCCCGACCATATCCTCCGGTTTCGCGATCCCGAAGAGGGCCAGAATTGAAGGGGTCAGATCGTAAAGATGGGGATGTTCCATCAGGATCTTCTTATTGGAGAAGAAAATCCCGGGGACAAGTTCGGTCGCCCCGCAATGATCACCGCTCCATTTCTCGGTACTCACTGTTATCAGATTACCGTCGGTAATGTCTCCCAGGGCGCTTTCCCAGGAGGTTCGGTATCCCCAGTCATACCCGACCAGCAGATCGGGGGCCTTTTCCACATAAGGACCGGTGTAAATGTCTTCCCGGTGGTGGACCCGCTTGATGACAGATTTTCCGTTCTGGGGATCCTTGAGCGCCATGAGCTTCTTAGCGATTTCATTTACCAGCCTATCCCTCTCCGCCCCCGGGGATACAATCCCCTGTCCTTCCCGCCCCCGCTGGTTAATGTAGAGAGCGTTGAAACCCAGGGCATAAGCTCGGGTCCGCGACCAGTCAACATCACCGGAGAGCAGAGACCCTTTCGTCTTGCCGTAATTAAGCACCAGGTATCCATTGCGTTCCAGCCAGGAGTTAAGGTGAAAATTATTATAAAGGGGAGAGAAGCCATGATCGGACATTATGATCAGGGTAGTATTATCATCCAGACGCTGAAGAGCTTTCCCCACGGTTTTGTCCATTCTCTGGTAGATCTCTTCCACGACATCACCCAGTTCTGCCCGGGCTATAGGATCATAGGCCGGATGATGCTTATCTCTTAGATGCCAGAAGATATGGGTCCCCAGGTCGGTGCTGGAATAATAAAAGAAAAAGAGACCTTCTTTAAATTGGCTGAAGAGATAGTCGAAGAGCCGGTCCCTCTCATTCAGGACCATCTGGGATTGGACATAGTATTCTTTGGTGGTGAAGGTATTATTGGTCAGGGCTTTGGTGTCTTCCGGCATCCCCTGAGTATAGAAATAGCCGGCATTATCGGCTACTTTCTTGGCAAACCCCTCCGGCCAGTCGATCGGAAGAATCGGATCTTTCGGGTTGATATTGAGCGGGGTGACATAGAGCTTGAAGTAAGGATGAACCTCCTTGGCATAGAAGCGGCAGATGCCGGTCATTGCCGGTATGAACGGCAGCGGCTTAAAGGAGAGAACGACCCAATCACTCCACTCACCCTGGTTAAGTATAATCTTCTGATCGGGGAGGTCTATTCTGATCACCGGGTTTTTGGGATCGATCCAGGCGGTGAAGGGGATCTTCATAATAGGGGCACCTTTGCGAAACGAATTGGGTGGTCCTTCCAGTACCTCGTTAACCCCGCCATTTATGATATCAACCAGGGTAAGCCTGGCGCCGGAATAATCATTCGGGATATCTTTCCCGTCGGTGGTGAAGTATTGATAGGTTCCGTAGGTACCGACCAGATCCGGTGTTCCCATGCCGGAGACGGAACCGTTGCCTGATTCTACCGGGGGATAATTGGAAGGAATCCTGAAGATAACCGCCGGGATATCTTTGTCTCCCAGATATTCCCAGAAGGCCTTTCCTTCGCGCTTAAGGAGTACCTGCCCCCCGGAAAGAGGGAATACATAGGAACCGGGTTTGATGGTGGTGGTGGGAGGGAGGGTCTCTGACATGGAGAGATAGGGCATATAGGTCTTCGGATCGCGGTGGATAAAATCGAAGATGGCATGGCCCCCCGGATTTTGTCCGGTGATAAAATTGGACCAGGCTACCGGACTCTGGGGGGGGATGCTGGACCAGAGGTATTTAAATCCCCCCATCTCCGCCACTTTCTTGAAATTTTGCAGTTTCCCGTCTTCAAACATGGACTGGACAATTCGGGGATCCATCCCGTCAAAAGCCAGGACGATCACTTTCTCTTTTACTCCGGTGGGCGAACAGGAGAGAAAAAGAGTGAGGAGGGGGAGAATAAGTAAAATGATCTTAAGGTGTCGTTTAATCTGAGGAATGGGGAAGAGGGAATGGGGAATAGAACCTATTCCCTTCCGGGCCGGACTGGGGACAAACTTTAATGTTGGTTTAATGTTCATATTTTCTTTCCCCCCGCCTCGGCCCCTTTTTTGTCCACGTATTTCACGGATTACTCTGATTGTGGCCTCTACCGCGGCCCTTTATTAGCCGCAAAAATACGCAAAATTCCCCTGCCTCGGCCCCATTAAGAATTTTCAATTTTCAACTTCCAATTTCCAAATTCACCATAGGCATCGGTCGTTACTATTTGGAAATTGGTTATTGGTAGTTGGATATTGGACATTCCTCTTCCCCCTGTCGTTCAGCCTATTCCCCATTCTCTATCTCAAGTATCCTCCCATCCATATACCCCGGCGGCTTCACCCCGAAAAGATGGAGCACGGTAGGGGCTATGTCCCAGATCGCCGGCTTTTCACTCTTGATCTTCCGGCTTGAGAAGAAGACCCCGGGGACATACCGGTGATCGATGCAATGGTCGGCTGACCAGGCTTTGTCGTTATCGATGAATATATCACGCTCCACCTTGCCGGAGACAGACTCCCAGGAGTGCCGCCAGCCGGGATAGAATCCAATAATCAGGTCGGGCGCGTTTTCTATGTAAGGGCCGGTATATATCTTCTCGGTATCGTAGAGGGTGGTGATAGATTTTCCGCCTGCCATTTTCTCATCCGGCAGTCCGGCAAGTTTTTCAATCAGTTCCGCTTTCAGTCCATCCACTTCTCCATCTTCTACAATCCCATTCTTTTCCCGTCCCTTCCGGTTGAGGTAGATGCCGTTGAGGCCGAACGCATAGGCTCTGGTCTTCGACCAGTCAACGTCCCGGAACCACTCCCCGCCGGTTGTCAGTCCGTCTTTGAGGAAAAGATAGCCGTTTTTAAATAGCCAGGTGTTGACATTCACCCCCCGGCTGAAGAGTTTGAATCCGTGGTCGGAACAGATCAACAGCAGGTCCCGGTCCGATAGTTTCTCCCGGACCCGTCCCACCAGATCATCCATCCGGCAATAGAGGTTCTCGATTACTTCGGGTTTAGGGGTTTCACTATTCTTCAGCGCCGGATGGTTATCCGAGGTATAGCGCCAGAACTCGTGCTGAATTACATCGGTAGTGTCGAAGACGCAGCAGACCATCCCTTTCTTTACCCGGGATATGCTATGAAAAAATATCTCTTCCAGTTTCTCATGAACTTGATAGGTCTGCTGGAGGAAACCATCGTCGGTCAGCACTCCTTCATTGAGCGCCCAGGTGTCCTGGGGGAGTCCCAGGGTGGCAAACTGGTCGAAGAGTTTACTGAGATAGATTGAATAGATCAGGGGATGAGAGACCGGGAGCGCTGGTTTTTCGGGGTCGATCTGGACCGGAGAGAGATAAAGCTCGAATTCAGGAGAAGAGCTTTTTAGAAAGAACTGGGCGATCCCCTTGATTCGGGCACGCCTCCCCGCTTTGAAGGTAAGGCTGATCCAGGGAGAGAGGACCCCTTCCTGGAGAGTAATATCTTCTCCGTCATAATTAAGTGCGGCTGATTTTTCTTCGGTATTAACCGTGATTTTCAGGGGGATCGTCAACTCGGTTCCGGGCTGTTTCGGGTTAGGAGGTCCGGATATCTCGGTCTGATAGACCGGGCCGGCATCTTTTAAGTGAATATAATAACCCGAGGTCAGCTCTTCCCCGCCCGGTTCCCGGGTGGTGTAGTAAGCGAAAGTCCCCTGAGAACCTTTCAGGTCCGGGGTACAGAGACCGGAGAGTAGCAGTCCTTTGAATTTTTCCGGGGGGAAGGTGATCGGTACCTTAAGGACGATGCTGAAGATTCCGTGTTCCCCCAGAATCTTCCAGAAAGGAATACTCTTGCGGAGCATCTTGATGACAGGTTTCCCGAAGGGCAGCTTGATCGGCCCCAGTCGGATAGTCCGGCCGGTGGTGTTGATCTCGGCGGAAGAGAGGGCCGGAAGATAGGTCCGGGGGTCCCGGCGGAGGAAATCGAAGATATTGTGCTTACCCGGGTTGGTCCCGGTCATAAATGATGACCAGGCGACCGGGGAGATGGGCGGATTGGTGGTCAGAAGGGGAGAGAAATAACCTTCCGTCCGGAGGGTTTCAAGGTTGGGCAGTTTCCCTTCGTCCATGAACTTTACGGCTAGCTCGGGATCGAGGCCGTCAAGGCCCAGTACAATCAATCGATCGATCACCGCCGTGCCGTGTTTCTTCTTTCGTTTAATAACCTGAAAGAGAAGGCGGAAGGGAAGCGTCAGTATCAGCAGGAAGGCGAAGAGCACGGCTCCGATAATAAAGAGAAAGGAACTCAAGAAGGCAAACCCGGCCCCCGGTCCGATATAGGCGTAGGAATGCTCCGGCGCTGCCAGAGAGGCAGCAGCGAGAATTCCAATTATGATTAAGAAGCGTAGTTTCATTAAATTTCCACCCGGAGAGCTAATTTAGCCAGGCGCTCCAGGAGGGGCCTTCCCCCAAAATTATATTTAAAGCGAAAATGTATCATTCGGGGGGAGAGAGTACAAGCTCAATCCGATCAATTAAATTATAAGTTGGGTTGAACTCCAATCGGCCCGGACCAGACTAATAAATATATTGTGTATGCGATCTTAATCAAGTATTATTCAGAATCATACAAATATATATAAAAGGGAGTGAATATGACGGATAAGTATGACAAGATAATGGAACAATTTCTGGTTCCCATCTCTGAATTTGAAGGCCCGGTGATGGATAGTACCTATTTTATGAAAAATGACGGAAGTTTTGTTTTTTCCGAAGGTTATTGCCACCCGGAAGGTGCTTTCTGGGGGATGATTATTAAATACCCTCTCCCGGGCGGTCATATCGATATCTTTGGGCGCGAGTATAGCTGGACCCATCGAGTTGAGATAGACGGGGAATTATGTATTATTCCCAATTCCCAGCAGGTGGAGAATCAGTTTAAAGTAGCCCCCGAACTCAGAGCATTCCAGGGCGAAAAACCTCCCTATGCCCGTAACTTCATCAAGTTTCCTCTTTCGGATTTTTCCGGGTATTTCGATGCCCGGCACTCGATGCGGGAACTCCGTAAAGAGTATCAATGGATTGACGAGGTGGTACTCAAAACCTGTGAACTTCTGGAATGGAACCCGGATGATACCGGGGTTACCGGTTCGCTGGCCTATGGCCGGGTGGAAGATGATGTTGATATGATGTTCATCGGTACTCCGGCGGAGAATGCCGCGATTGCCGGCAAGATCCGACAGTATGTGGAGTCAAATCCCGAGGCCCGGGTCTTTGAACTGGGTAGAGAGTGGCCGCTCCGGTTTTATTATGCCGGAACCTTGATCTGTCCATTCTTCCGGTACTCCGATCCCGCCCAGATTCCCCTCCTTGACTGCGAAATTGAGGTAGTGGAGGGAGGGGTTACTCTGGAGGCTACCGTGGCCGATGATACCCATAACCTCTACCTTCCCGCCATAGTCGGCCTGACCGACCTGCGGAAGGAAGATGGGAGCCGAGAAGATGATATGGATCTGATCGTCTATAACGGTGCGATGCGGGGTGAAATCTGGAGAGGAGACCGGATCCGGATCAATCCGACGACAATCAATCTTACCACACCATCCGCGGGTACCAGGCGGGCGGCATTAATCACCGAAGAAGATCAATATACTATAGTAGAACAGCATTGAACCGGAATTGAGTGATTCTTAATTCAGGTTAATCTTATAAAGGGGGGAAATATGATTATAACAAATATCGATAATGTACCGGAGAGGAAGATTTTGCAGGTCCTGGGAATTGTTCGGGGCAATGTGGTGGGCTCCAAACATGTCAGCGAGTCGTTGCTTAAAAGTATAAAGAAGGCAATGATCTCTACTATCTCGCTCGCTCCCAAGATCATCACCGGCGAAGAAGTCGGTCTGGTTCCGGAAGAAGAGATGAGACAGAAAGATAGTGTCGAGGATCCGGTTTCCGGCCACAACGCTCTGGAGCAGTATTCCTCTCTGATGACCGAACTCCGTGATACGGCTCTGACCCGGATGATCAAACATGCCGAAGGCAGCGGCGCGGACGCGGTAATCAACGTTCATTTCGATGTGAACGTAATCGCCCTGGGCGCCGTTGAGGTCTGCTCGTACGGAACCGCGGTCAAATTGTTGTAACAATTTGAAAATGACGAAATCCGAATGAGGAAAACCGAAAGAAATCCAAATGACTAATGACTAAGCGCAATACCTCGGACCCTTTTAAGCCGCAAAAAAGGCAAAAGGCACCACCGCGCTGGCCTTTTAGTCATTCATCATTCGGGCTTACTTATTCTTTCGTCATTCATCATTCTGATTTCGACATTAAATAATTGTCTATTCCCCTTGCCGCTCTTTTCCCGGCTCCCATCGCTTCTATTACGGTCGCCGCTCCGGTGGCGATATCGCCTCCGGCGAAGATTCCGGGGAGCGATGTCCGGCCGGTCTCGTGATCGGTCTCGATGATTCCCTTCCACCCCAGTTTAAGTCCCGGGGTAGCCCGGGGAAGGAGGGGATTAGGGGAGTTCCCGATCGCGACGACTACCAGATCGCAGTCGATCATGAATTCCGATCCCTCGATTGGCAGGGGCCGGCGTCTACCTGATTCATCGGGTTCTCCCAGCTCCATCTCCAGCGCCTCCATCCCGATAACCCATCCGGCGTCATCTTCCAGATAACGGATCGGGAGAGTGAGAAATTTAAAGATTACTCCTTCTTCTCCGGCATGGTGGATCTCTTCGGCGCGGGCCGGCGCCTCTTTCCTGGTCCGTCGGTAGACGATGGTCACTTCTTCGGCGCCCAGCCGCAGCGCGGTCCGGGCCGAGTCCATGGCGACGTTTCCTCCACCGATGACACATACCTTCTTTCCCATAATGACCGGGGTGTCATACTCGGGGAAGAGGTAGGCTTTCATCAGGTTCACCCGGGTGAGGTATTCATTGGCCGAATATACTCCGTTCAGGTTCTCGCCGGGGATTCCCATAAAACGCGGCAGCCCCGCGCCGGTTCCGATAAAGATCGCCCGGAACCCGTCCTGAAAGAGTTCATCGATGGTTATCGTACTTCCGGCTACCTGGTTCAGCTGGAGGTCAACCCCCATATTGGTTACATTCTTTACCTCCAGATTCACGATCTTCTTCGGGAGCCGGAACTCCGGGATCCCATAGGAGAGGACCCCGCCCGGCTGATGAAGGGCTTCAAAGATAGTAACGCGATAACCGAACCGGGCCAGATCGGCCGCCGCCGTCAGACCGGCCGGCCCCGCGCCGATCACCGCGACTTTTGCTTTCTCTTGAGCCGGCAGAGAGGAAGACGAATCCGCGGGATGCTCCATCTCCCAATCGGCGGCGAACCTCTCCAGCGTCCCGATCGCTACCGGATCTCCTTTGATCCCCAGAACACAGACCTCTTCGCATTGATCCTCCTGAGGGCAGACCCGCCCGCAGACGGCGGGGAGCGAATTGGTCTCTTTCAATTTCCGGGCCGCCCCGGAAAAATCTCCTTCTTTAATGAGCTGAATAAACGCGGGGATATCAACCTCCACCGGGCACCCTTTCATGCAGGGCGCGTTTTTGCACTGGAGGCAGCGCTCCGCTTCCAGTTGGGCCTGCTCCGGAGTAAACCCATAGGGAACTTCATTGGAGTTATGAATTCTTTCTTCCGGTCTCTGCTCCGCCATTTTTTGTCTTGGAGTTTTCATGGTATTTTTGATTTTACTTCCGAAGCTGAAAAGTTAGTGCAAGACGTAATGTTCCTTTTAACGTCCTTTTTTTTAAACGTTTCTTTGCTTCAACGTCCTTATTCTTTAACGTTAGCGCCGGAGGCGCTAAGTTCAAATCTTTCCAGAGAGCATTTCTCCTGGGGGATGTATATCTTCTGCCGCTTGCCCAGTTCTTCGAAATCAACCTGATGTCCGTCAAAGTCAGGTCCGTCCACGCAGGTAAACTTTGTCTCTCCTCCGACCGTCACCCGGCAGCTCCCGCACATGCCGGTGCCATCCACCATTAAGGCGTTCAGCGATACGATCGTGGGGATGTCGTACGGCCGGGTCAGATCCGCTACCGCCCGCATCATCGGCAGGGGTCCGATCGCGTAAACCCGGTCGGGGATGGCGCCGTCATTGATCAGGTCGTGGAGTACCTCGGTGACCAGGCCGTGGCGGCCGTAACTGCCGTCGTCGGTGGTAATGTATAGTTCGTTAGCCGCCTCCCGCAATTCATCCTCCAGAATAACCAGATCCTGGTTTCGGGCGCCGATAATGGCCTGGGTAAAGTTTCCGGCCGCGCGAATCTCCTTCACTACCGGGAGGACCTCGGCCACCCCTATGCCCCCGGCCAGACAGGCTACTCTCCCCCAATTCTCCGCCTCGGTAGGATGGCCGAGGGGCCCGGTCACGTCGAGGATGGAATCGCCTTCTTTAAGTCTCCCCAGTTTTTTTGTACTGGTCCCGACCTCCTGGGCTACCAGGGTGATTGTTCCCTCCTCCGGGTCAGAGTCCACGATGGTAAGCGGGAATCGTTCCCCTGTCTCGTCAATCCGGAGGATAACAAACTGGCCGGCCCGGCGGCGCCGGGCGATCCTTGGCGCTTCTACCCGCAGAAATACCGACTCCGGAGTCAGCTTCTTTTTTTCGATTATCCGATACATATAATTATTCCTATTATTTTATGGTCCACTAATTTTACTGGTTCTTACCCCCTACCTCGGCCCCTTTTCTTTGTCCACGGATTTCACAGATTACTCTGATTGTTTCGCCTTGGAGCGGCGGCTTTGCTGTCCACTAATTACACGAATTGTTTCGCCTCGGCCATTGAACGTTGAGCGCCCTGCCCGCCATAGCTTCAGCGAAGGCTGGTTGAATGTTGCCCCGAAATAATCGGGATGCAAGCAAACGTTCAGCTTTTAAAGCCGCCATCTGTCGGCGCTTTATGTCGATGCGTCGTTCGAAGTTCGAAGTTGGACGTTCGATGTTCGGTGTTCGAATTTGGAAATTGGCAGTTGGAAGTTGGTCATTGGATATTATCCCTGCTCCTCCCTTCTATTCCCTGCTACTCCCTCCTCCTCCCTCTCCCTCCTCCTCCTTTCTCAGAAGATCATCCATCCCCGGTCCGCCCCGGGGATTGGCATCACCCGAGGTCAGCGCCACAATTCTCTCCAGCCCGACCCGGCGGGAGATATCCATTATTTCTACGATCAGGCCGTATGATACCTGGCGGTCGGCCCGGAGGACCAGTGATGAATCTTTACTTCTCCGCGCGGCATCGGCCAGGAGGGCCGGAAGTTCGCTCCGGGTAATTTCTCTCTGGTTAAGAAAGAGATTTCCATTCCGGGAGACAGAGAGGACCGTCTCTTCATTTTGCCCCGCCCCGGATGTGGCTGCCCGCGGGAGCTCGATCTTCAGCGCCGGCTGCTCCGAGAAGGTGGAGGTCACCAGAAAGAATATCAGGAGCAGGAAGATAACATCAATTAGAGAAGTGACATTGATGACAATCTTGGTTCTTTTTCTCTCCCGTCTCACAATAAAGTAGCTCCCGCAGTCTACCCCGATAAAATCGGGGGTCGCTCCTTTATGTTTTGAAAAACGACCATCATACCTTTATTGACGCGATACTATAAATAATTCCAATGGTCATTGTTCAAAACATAAAAGTGGCGGCGTAGCCGCTAATTTTATGGGTATAGTTTGAGTAAAAGCATGCCTACTGCCTGCTCTATCTTCAGGAGGAGATTATCGACTTTACGGATATAGATACTGTGTGCGATCAGGGCGGGGATCGCTACCACCAGGCCGGCGACAGTTGAGATCAGGGCCTGGGAGATGCCGCTGGAGAGTTCCTGCCCATGTCCGGCGCCGACCTGAGAGATTACGTCAAATACCAGGACCATTCCGATTACTGTCCCGAGCAGCCCCAGAAGCGGTGAGATGACGGCCACGATCTCCAGGAGGACCAATCCCCGTTCCAGTCGGCCCGCGACCTGTTTCTCGGCGATCTGAAGGATCTCATAATTCTTTTTCAGGCTCAGTCCCCGGTTCTCATAGCCGACCTTCAGTACCCCGGCCAGCGCGCCGGAATTATCAGTAATCTCCTCCGGCAGTCCGGTGATTTCCGGACCACTCCCATCCAGCCAATCGGCTATCCACCGAGGAATAATCTTCTTCTCGCGGAGACTGAACCCCCGCTCGATAATTACTGCCAGTGAGATAACCGAGCAGAGAATGATCGGTATCATCGTATAACCGCCGCGAAAGAGTAACTGGATCATGATATAAGTGCCTTAAGTGCGCTTCCGCCGTCGCCAAGGCCCCGAATCAAGTTCGGGATGCAAGCACTCTGGCGGATGAAAAAGTTGAAAGTTGTCGCTTCCGCCCTGCTTATGAGTTTGCAGGCTTTTCAGTGACTGAAGAAAAAGTTGGATTTAATTGCTAACATTAACAGACAACCAAAATTCTCAAAACCATAAATTTTCATTAAATCGCTGCCCATAGGCAGCGATTTAGATTTAATGATAACGGAAATGAAACTCGATCCAGAGCCCATCATCCTTGATGTAATCCAGGATCTCCTGGTTGAGCGGCTCATAGGGCGCTGCATATTCGATCGCGTTCAGACCATAGCGCATCTCCATATCCGGTCCCAGATGCTCATTAACCACCACATTCTCCAGATGTCCGTCCGGCATGATCTTAAAGAGAATATGGGTCCGGGTGGATCGGACGAAGAAGGTATTGTTCATGACATTGAACTGCCAGAGGTTGACGACCCGGGGTTTTAGCCGGGCTAAGTACTTTCCCACCTCGGTTGAGCGGGCATTGTAAGCCACCTGTTTTAGTATCCAGGTCTTTCCCTCCGGACTCTCCGCCTCGGGGGCGAAAAACTTATCTCTCCCCTCTCCCGGGATCGGACTGACATCACCTGCCTGGGCCTTAATCGCCCGGGAATCAGATTCCTGGCTCTTCCCGATTTTGTTTGCCCGGGTATCTCCTATCTCATTATCATTGTCATCAGAAATTGTTTTCTCCTGGGCCGGCGCCTCAATCGCCCCGGGTTCCCCGGTGGAGACTTTGCGGATACTTTTTTCTTCTACTGTTCCCACTGATCGGGGCGAGTCAGTCCTATCGGTCTTATCCGGGATCATGTCCTGGGCCAGACTGGTCCGGTCTGAGATAACATTTGTAACCGGTTCCTTATCAACCTCCATGATCCGGTCCGGGGAGTCGACAAACTCCAGGTGGACCGATTGTTCGGGAGGCTCAATGATAATAATACCGGGAGAGAAGAGCGGAACCTTGCTCAACCCTCCGATAGTGATAATATGAAAGAGCAGCGATAAGAGCAGCGCCCCCCCGATCAGCAACCGGAACCTGAACGCCTCCCGTCCGGGAGGCAAACCTATTTGGAAAGTATGTAACATAGCCTTGAAAGGATAGTAATCGGTAATCAGTAAACAGTAATCGGTAACCGGCCCCCCGGCGCACTGATCACCGATCACTTCTTACTGATTACTTGTTCCTTGTACTGATTACCGATCACTATTTACTGATTACTTATTTTTAAAAAAAATCGTCTTGTCAATAATCGCCCTGAAAAAACTTAACTCAGCAGATTCTCGGAATGGGTTCGCCGCTGGGCCAGTCCACAATCCGGCGGCCGCCGGATTCGGTCTTTAGTATTACCATCCCGGCCGGTTCCCGGATAACCCGGCCGATAATCCGGGCTTCTCTTCCGGCCGGGTCCTGCTTCATCGTCTTGATTAATCTATCGGCATCCTTCTGCGCCACGATCGCGCAGAGTTTGCCTTCATTGGCGAGGGCGAGCGGGTCCAGGCCGAGGATCTCCAGAGCGGCTCTTACTTTCTTCTGCACCGGGATTTCAGACTCTAAGATCGGAAGAGCACACGTCTGAACTCCAGT
>CAKZYZ010000289.1 GCA_937885075.1 uncultured bacterium
CCTGATAAATCTCCGCCGGGCTGGTTTTTTCTTCCAGATCCCCAGGTTCTTTTCCCGGGCCAGGTATTGGCAGGCTTTAAATAATCGGGTGTATCTGATGTCTCCTCCGGGGGAGTAATATTTTGCCATTCCGAGTTTCAGCAGTTCGGCATTGACGAATCGGTTTCCAGCGAAGACATAAGCCAGGGTCCTTCCATATCTACCCCGGGTCTCTCCATCGAATTTTAACTGGACAGTTCTATTTCCTACCAGACGAGAGTTGGCCCTGGTTGCTTCTTTGCCGTATGACTGGTCCCTTTCCCCGCTTTTATGGGCTACTTCTGGAGAATTAATTCCCAGGTAACGGATTTTTTCTCCATTCTCCAGCTCGATTGTATCTCCGTCGTAGATATGACTGGCCCGGCCCTTCCTGTCGGTGGGGAGTTTCAGAGCATCCTGGATGTATAAATTTATGGATTGATGATAGTAGTTGAGCATCTTATTTTTATATTTGGAGTAGTCGGGATTATTTTTATTTGCCCGGAGAGCGGACTTAAGCTTCTCCGCCGCCTTCAGATATTTCCTGGCGGCGGGATATATTTCTCCCCGACTATTTAGTTTTTTCGCCTGAGATTTCAACTCCAGGGCCTGTTTGTCGGCCTCAATTAAACTCCTGGGTTGGCCTTCAAAGTACTCTGTCAGATTGTCTTTGAATATATAAGCCCCGCCGCCGATAAGAAGAATCGGGATGATGAAAATAAGTAATTTCTTCATAATTTAATTTGCCATAGGTAAATTAAATGAACATAAAAGTAGCGGCAAAGGTGAAAATTATATATTTTATTAAAAAGAACTTAGCCCTCGCTTCGCTCGGACAACTTTTCCTCTAAGGAAAGCAGGAAATCAGGAGAATTTAAATAATCCACTCTCCTGCCTTCCTGCTTTCCTTAGAGGTTATTGTCCCGAGACTTAATATTAAACAACTCAGGATCCCGAAGTATTTCGGTCCCGAGACTTAATGTGCAACAACTCGGGATCCCGAAGTATTTCGGTCCCGAGACTTAATGTGCAACAACTCGGGATCCCGAAGTATTTCGGGAGAGAGAGGAAATTCATAAGCATGAACCTACTTAATCTGAAAGACAATCCATTTCTGATTAGACCAAGTCGCCCGCGGGTTTTTGTTGCCCGTGGGGGAGGGCCTTATTCCAATACCAGGGCGGCGTTGGGGGGGATTGACCTCTCCTCACTTCGTGGTAAACGGGTTCTCCTTAAGCCGAATGCCGGCCGGATCGCTTCCCCGGGTTCCGGGATCATTACCGACCCCCGGGTAGTGGCCGCCGCGATAGACGTATTGAAAGAGGGGGGGGCGGAAGTCGCGGTCGGGGAGAGCCCGATCGTAGGTGTCCGGGCGCTGGATGCTTTTGATGCCATAGGAATTACCCGGATAGCCGAAGAACGGGGCTGCCGGATTATCGATCTAGACGCCCGCCCACCTGTTGAAGTTCCGGTTCCGGAAGGTCTCGCCATCGATTCTATCCGTCTCTGTGCGGACGTCCTGGAATATGATTTTATCGTATCCATCCCGGTGATGAAGACACATATGCATACCGGAGTGACCCTGGCGGTGAAGAATATGAAGGGCTGCCTCTGGGGGAGGAGCAAGGTTGCTCTTCACATGCTGCCTCCGGTAGAAGGAAGTTCCGAGAGATCAATCAATATCGCCATTGCCGATCTCTCTGGGGTACTCCGCCCGCATCTGGCCATAATCGACGGCACCGTGGGAATGGAAGGGATGGGACCCAGCGCCGGGGAACCCAGGGAACTCGGGGTGATCGTGGTGAGCGCGGACTGTTTCGCGGCCGATGCCGTAGCCTGCGGTTTGATGGGAACCCGGGCGGAAGATGTTCCTTATCTGCGAATCGGCGCGGAGAGAGGTTACGGGGTAATCGATCTTGATCGAATCGAGGTTACTCCCGAAAACTGGCGTGACTGGATAGTTCCTTTTTCCCCTCCGCCGGCTAATCTCTCGATCGAATTTTCCGGGATTAACATTTTAGATAAGAACTCATGCAGCGCCTGTCAATCGACCCTCTTTCTCTTCCTGAAACGCTATGGGGATAGTATTCTGGATTATTTTCCTGATGGTGCATCGGTGAACTTTGCTATCGGCAAGGGACATCCGGATGTTCCTGCCGGTACAGTATGTGTTGGGAACTGTATGGCGCGCCACCAGAATAGGGGCATATTTATTCCGGGCTGCCCCCCGGTCGGGAGTGAGATTCTCCATGGCATTACCGGAGAGCCATCAATTGACAGGAAGGACGGTCATATTGAAGGGAATAAATCTTGACTCCAACCCGCTTCATAGTAGACTCTTATTTTTCTTCCCCGATTAGACTTCGGGGGAGACCGAAAAAATAAGATTGGGCAAGCATTTGAACAATATTATAGGGGTATTTTAATGTTAGTTTGTTTGACTAAATGATTCGGAATTATCAAAATACTAAATAAATAAAACAGAAATCAGCAAACGGCGTTTTTTTAAAGCACTTCAAGTGAGTTAGCGCCGAAGGCGATAACTTAAAAGGAGAGTACAATGACTATTAAAGTAGGTATTAACGGGTTTGGACGGATTGGCCGTCAAATTTTCAGAATTCTTTCGGAAGATCCGGCTTTCGAAGTTCCGGCTATCAACGACCTGACCGACGCGGCCACTCTGGCCTATCTGCTCAAGTATGATTCGGTCCACGGAAAATTTCCGGGGACGGTTGAGGTCTCCGATGGGAACCTGGTTGTTAATGGGGAGAAGACCAGGGTCTGTTCGATCAAGGATCCCGCGGAACTTCCCTGGAAGGAAGAAGGTGTGGAACTCGTGGTTGAAGCGACCGGTGTCTTCCGGAATATCGATGATCTCAAGAAACATATCGCCGCCGGCGCCAAAAAAGTTCTTCTGACGGTTCCCCCCAAGAAGGATCCGGATGGAGAGGTCAAACTTATTGTTATCGACGTCAACTGTGATGAATTGACCCCGGAGATGAAATTTGTCTCCAACGCCAGCTGTACCACCAACTGCCTGGCCCCGGTCGCCAAGGTACTGAACGACAGCTTCGGGATTAAGAGTGGGTTGATGACGACAGTTCACTCCTATACCAACGATCAGCGGATACTGGATTTTCCTCATTCGGATCTTCGCCGGGGACGTTCCGCCGCGGTGAGCATGATCCCGACTACTACCGGCGCGGCCAAAGCGGTATGCATAGTACTTCCTGAGTTGAAAGGAAAACTGGATGGTTGCGCGATCCGGGTCCCCACTCCGGACGGTTCACTGGTTGATCTGACGGTTGAACTCAATAAAGATGTTACGGTAGAAGAGGTCAACCAGGCTATGAAGGAAGCCGCGGATGGCCCGATGAAGGGTGTTCTGAGATCGGAAGAGCGTCGTGTAGGGAAAGAGTGTAGATCTCGGTGGTCGCCGTATCATTAAAAAAAAAACAAACGAAGTAAGCTGTGATACTGTGCGAATCTTCTGGAGAACCGGCGTCAAGACGGTTCGCGAGAGCGTATGA
>CAKZYZ010000290.1 GCA_937885075.1 uncultured bacterium
TCGAGCAATGGAGTCAGTATATTGTATTTGGTTTTTAACATTTCTTTAGTTATCATGCTTTAAACATATTACCGACAAGGCATAAAGTCAAGAAATATGTTCATGTTATAATGAATAGATTCCTAAGTTACGTAACATCCGGAGTTGATGAGAAACAGCGGAAAGGCTTAAACCTACCACATGGGCTACGTCGCATACGCAAAGTTCCCCTTTCGAAAGGGCAAGTAGTATCTTGGTGCGGGTTCTATCGCTTAGGACCTTAAATATATCGGTAAGCCTGGCAATCTCTGCATCCGGAATGATAGACCTTTTCAAGGCATCTACTTTACTCTTGTTATAGCAGAATAACTCACATATATCGGATTGCACTTTAACCATAGTAATCAACTCATATATGAGTTCTGCATAATAGGTTATATCGTGTCATTGCGAGGACCCCGACGAATGTCGGGGTCCGAAGCAATCTCAATACATTGACTTACAATGAATTATAGTTGGTCAAAATAGATTGCTTCGGCCTACGGCTTCGCAATGACAAATTCTTCTATTATGCAGAAGCCTTAACTCATATTTAATTGTTTAATTATTCAACTATAAAAGTATGATATAATTTGATTCCTGTCAATATCTTTCAATAAGTTTGTTGTAAGTCAGGGTGAAACATGATTACCTGGTTGGTCATCTTCACCTTCCTGACCTGTCCCTCCTCCTGTACCCGCTGGCGGAAGAGAAGCATTTTGGGGGAATATTTCAGGAAACCCCTTACCTGGGCGGACAATCTGGTATTCAACTCAGGAAGTTTGGGATGGTCGGTTCGGACAGTCAGGCTGCCGTGCATCCGCAGGAAGTCCTAACCTGGTTAATGATGAGATTGCTGCCGCCGGTATTTTTAAATTTGAAGATATGAAAAACTTTATCTCCCTCCCACGCATCTCCGGCATCGTATTCAGTCTCTTCGAATTCGATCCGGGGAGGCGGTGAAGGGGTGGGGAGAAGCTGCGCGAGGGCCGGTGAGGGCAAAAGGAGAAACGTGAACCCCGCCAGGAGAAGGAAAAAATATGAGATCTTCAAAGTTAACCTCCTTGAAATCAATACAATAGTGCGTCGTTATCGATACCGGCTCCGGAATTGTTTAAAACCAACCCGATTTATGAATCAATCGGGTTACCGCGATCCGATAAACTTTAAATTGATTTTTTTACTGCCTTCAAAAGAGGGCTGGAGAATATATTTTTTTACTCTCGTCAATATCTTCTCCATCGTCTCTAAATAAAGGCGGTATTTAGTGACATCCTCAGTATAAATCTCGCGATTCTTCTGATACTCCACCAACATCGCCTCAAATTTATCCGCGTCACCCTTGGCTAAATTAACCACTTCTATCTTATAAGATTCCGCCTCACTCGTCATCTTATGAGCCTTACCCCGCGCCTCGGGAATGAGACTGTTGTAGTAGCCCCGCGCCATATTTATCGTTCGCTCCTTATCTTCTCGAGCCGCGGTTACGTCCCGAAAAGCATCCGCCACCTCGCGCGGAGGAATAATGGCTTTAATATTAAAAGCGGTGATCTGGAGGCCACTTTCATACTTATCCAATAACTCCTGGGCCTTGTTCATAATCCTCCCCTGGGCCCGGAGCTTCTCAACAGTCAAAATGTCATCCACCGCCATATTCCCGATAAGATAAACCAGGGCGGCCTCCACGCTATTCCTTACCAAGCGCTCGGCATTAAAATTTACTTTGTAGAGATATTCCGCGGCATCTTTAACCCGGTAATGGATGATAGCTTCCACATTGATCACATTCTCATCGCCGGTTAAAAGCTGGATCTTCTGGGGCGGAAAAAACTCGTGCCTGTGTTCGGGCAGGCTCATCCCAATATCCGCCCGCCTTATTTTTGATACATTAACTCTCTCCACCGTATCCACCGGCCAGGGGATCCGGTAGTGAATACCCGCGGTCATGGTTCCCTCTAAGATTCTGCCAAACCTTTTGACCACCGCCTGCTCCCCCGGGTTTACCACGTAAATACCGGTCAAAAAATAAAGGAGGACACTAACCACAATTAGAATTACTATCACCATCTTTAAGTTGATATGTTGAAACGCCTTAAAAATGTCCCTCATCGGAGAAGTCTTCTCCAATTCAGTCTTTATTATCCCATTATAGCCATCATTCATAGGACTCCCTCCACTTTAAACCGATTTATTCATTTGGATGCCTGGTCAGGCTTGATCTTCTCTAAATACTTCAGAAGTTCTGAATCTCCGGGAAGGATCACCGTGGTCTTCTCATCAATGAATTTTTCATAAGCCTCCAGGGTGCGAATAAATTCATAAAATTGGGGATCCTTCTGAAAAGCCTCGGCATATATCTTAATCGCCTCGGCATCGCCTTTTCCTTTAACCCTCTGAGCTTCCTGGTAAGCCCCGGATATAATAGTCTTCTGCTCTTTTTGGGCCGTAGATCTGATTTTAGCCGCCTCTTCACTGCCTTCCGAGCGATATTTCCTTGCCATCTGCTCTCGCTCCGCTTTCATCCGGCGAAACACACTGAGCTTATTTTTTTCGGGAAAGTTCAGGGTCCGGATCTTCACATTTACCACCTCAATTCCATAACCTTTTGCCCGCTCTTTACACTTGCCGACAATCTCCTCCATCATGTTGTCGAATCTCACCTTATCGGGGTTTACATTGATCAATTCATCCAGGTTATACTGCCCTAACGCCACTCCCAGGCTGGAGGAAAAGATATCCGAAAGTCTGGCTTCCGCGCCCGATTTATCTTTTACCGCCTTCATGTAAGAAACCGGGTCTTCAATGCGCCAGGTCCCGTAGTGATTAATAATCACGCTTTTTTTATCCTTGGTCAGCAACTCTAATTGGCCGGCTTCATAAACCTGGAGCCGATTGTCAAAACGATGAATTGCCTGAATAGGATCGGGCAGCTTAAACTTTATTCCCGGCTCTAATATCACCCTGACCGGATTACCGAATTGGGTGATTACTACATATTCGGTGGTGTCCGCGGAAAAAATTATAAGATTGCTAACCAGGAGCGCTACCACAAATAAACTTATGCCCAGGATACTCTTGATAAGAATTTTTCTTTCTCTCATCACTCACCTCCTTGATTTATGCTTTGGTATGGTTACGTTCTGCTTTGGTATTGTTACGTTCTCATCGATCAGCCAAAGATCGGTGCTCTCAGTTTCGACATTCTCACCCAGGAGAATTTTCTCCACTCGTGGCAATATCTTTTCCATGGTTTCCAGATAGAGTCTCACCTCCGTAACATTTTTCGATTTCTCGTATTCCTCAAGCTTCTGCAGGAAGCGTGAAGAATCTCCCCTCGCCATATTTATTTTCTCTTCTTGATAGGCCTCGGCTTCTCTGAGATTTTTAAAAGCCTTGCCCCTGGCCTCAGGCACCAGGGCGTTGTAGTAAGCCCGTGCTTCATTGATATAGGTTACCTTATCTTCTCGGGCGCTGGCTACATCCTGAAAGGCTTCAATAACATCTTTCGGCGGAGCCATATCCAGCAGCTGGACATTTACTACCTCAATCCCGGCGTTGTTGCTGTCCAGGGCCTTCTGTAAAAGTTGACCGGTGGCCGCTTCGATCTCCGACTTGCCCGTGGTTAAGATCAAATCAATACCTTTCTCCCCCACGATCTGGCGGATGCTTGATGAGGCGATGTCAGCGATCAACCGGGTCGGTTCCTTCACTTTCAGCAGGTATTGAACCGCGTCAGAGATTTTATAATGGACAGCGATATTTACGTTGATAAGGTTAGTGTCACCGCTCAGAAGAAGATTTGACCCGGTTTCGATTCTATTGATCCTTCCTACTTTAATCAGGTCCACTCTTTCAAAGGGATAGGGGGAACGATAATGCAAGCCGGCGGGTACCTCCTTTCGGATAACCTTGCCAAACCGGCGCACAATTCCTCTCTCATCCCAACTCACATAATAGATCCCTGAAAATAGGTATATGGCAATGAAGAGAAAAATAACCACCATGATAAATGCCGTCTTAGGCTTCTTAATCGACGATGGATGCAGATGGCCTGGAGATTCACCGAGTGTCTTCCTGGACAAGAGCGCCTTAATATTAGAGGCAAAGATCTCATAAGCGGCCGTGAAGATGAAGACCACCACTACTGTCGCGGCGATCTTATCCAAGTTCGCTATACCGAATAAAGCCCCCACCAACCCGACCAGAACCGCTATGGAGCAGTACATGTCCATCTTAGAATGATACCCGTCGGCTATAAGACTGGGAGAATTAGTCTCTCTACCTACATATATTTTATAACGGGCCATAAAGTAGCAGATAATAACCCCTAAAAACGCGCCGATAGCGGCAACCGGTAAATACCGTAACTCCACCCCTTCTCCTTTAATCGCTTCTAAAAACAACTCAATACCCATATAAAAGACAAAAAGTGACACAAATAAAGCTACCACGCGCTCTAACCTGGTAATTATCCGGGAGAATCTCCAATTACCCAGACGGACAATAACCAGTCCCAAATAAACCACTCCGGAGACGAAGATATCCGCCAGGGAGTGCCAGGCATTGGCTCTAATGCCTAAACTTCCCGAAATACCCGCTAAAATAAAGCGGAGCAGAATAAGAATAAAATTCGCGCCAATGGCAATTAAAATGGCCTGCTCTTTTCTTTTCACAACTCCATACCTCCTTATCCTCTCGCGATAGATTTAATTTACTCGCTTTGCCTTTCTTCTTCTTTCAGCATCCGCTTCAGGGTGGCATCGCAAACTGTAAGTTTTGCTTTCTCGAAGAGCTCATCCTGCAACCGGGACGTTCTTTCCTGATGTTTACGAGCCGCTAATAACTCTTTGATATAATCCCTGGCTTCTTCAAAGGTCTGTTGCCTCTTCCCATCTTTCCGGCGCATCTTAACGATGAAAAAATCGCCGCCGAATTTAAAGACCCGGCTTTCCTCCCCCGGCCTGAGTTTAAATACAACTTTATGAAACTCGTGTTCCATCATTTCACCTAAGTGGCTGCCGCCTTCGTATACCCACCGGTTTAATTTACCTCCCTGAGACGCGGTCCGGTCTTCAGAATATTCCCGGGCTACTGACGCGAAAGCTGCTCCTCCCTTAATCTTCTGATAAGCTTCTTCGATTATTTTCCGCGCCCTGTCTTCCTCATCATCGGAAGGCCCCGGTCTGACTCTGATGTAGCTGATTTTGGCTTTGGCCGGTTCAATAAAAAGACTTTTTTTCACTTCATAAATCTCTTTTGCCTCTTCGTCGGAAACCTCTATTTTTTCATCCACCTCTTCCTTATGCAATATGTGTTGAATCACCTCAGCCTTCAGGTTTTCCACCAGTTCCTTATTTTCCCTATCCAGCATCGTATCTCCGACATCTTCTAAAAGAAGTTCTTTGATGATCAACTGGTCGACTAAATATTTTTTTTCCTCAAATTCGGAAAATTGGAGCTGATATTCGGGGGGCAACTCAGAAAATTCCTCTTTAAATTCACCCAGGGTGAATCTTTTCCCGTGCACCGTAAAAAGAGCTTCGAATTTGTTGAGTTCGTATTTTATATCTTCCTTTTCCCGGATAACTTTTGTTTTGATCTCTTCCCTGACTTCAGCCAATTCTTTTTGCCTTTGGTCCTGCTTCTCGATAACCTTTACGACAAAAAAACTCTCTCCATCCTGAAAGACATCGCTTATTTCATTTATCCCTAAAATAAAGACATAATCTTCAAAAGTATCACTTCTCTCTCCCTTCCTGATGTAATCGGAGATTCCGGCGCCACTTTCAGGATAGATTCCATCGGAATATTCTTGAGCCACTTCTGAAAAATCCTCAAATGCTCCTAATTTAGCCCTGGCCTCTTCGGCTTTTCGGCGTGCCGCGGCCGGCGCGCCACTGCTCCCGATATCAATCCTTATCTCGAGTATATTAATCTTTTCAGGCTCTACATATTCATCCTGGTGGTCCTGATAGAAAGTGCGCAACTCCGCCGCGGTCGGCGCCGCCACCTCTAAAAGGTCATAATTTCTGGAGATTACCGCGTTTTCCTTTAGCCTCTCAATATACTCCGGGATAAATTCATCACCCTTTTCTACGGTCAGGATATTTTCAATCTCCCTCTCTACTTCGTTAAAAGACCGGCTTTTATACTCTTCTCTATGTTCCTCATAGTACTGCTGCATTTCTATCTTATCCGGTGAGAACTCATCCTCATGCATCTTCGTCGACAGACTTTCCAGATTAATTTCCTCAACCAGATGTTTTAAACCGTGCTTGACCTCTCTCCTTCCGGTAATCCCTTTTTCCCGGGCCCAATTTTCTACCATCTCTTCCATGACCAGCATCTCAATCATTGTCCGGTACGCCTCGATACTATGGAGAGGATGGCTCTCGCAGGGTTCTAATTTATCGCACTGGCTGTGGTCAAAGCCGTGCTTCTCGCAGATGGCGTGGCTTCGTTCTTTAAAACCCCGTCTCCGGATGTAATCTCTCAGCTCCTCGTCAGTCAGGGTTTTTCCGCCGTAGGTAGCCACTATACCTTCGCCGGGAGCGTCCGCCTCTTTCTTGCCACAGCCGGAAATTAGAAATAAACCTATTAACAGCGATATGACAATGGATCGGTATTTAAAATTCATGTTAAGTAAGATCCGGTTTATCTTATTTTACTGACTTTACCTTTGCCAACCTGAGAGCGTTCAGGATAACCGCCAGACTCAAGCCCAGATCCCCGATTCCCACGGCGATCCATAAACCAATCAACCCTAAAAGCGCTAAGATGGCGAAGCTGCTTTTAATAATTATTGAGACCCAGACATTTTGCTTGACAACCTGAGAAGTTTTGTTAGCTAAATATATCAGATATGATATCTTGGATAAATCATCCTGCATCAGGGCGATATCCGCTGTCTCCAGAGCCACATCACTTCCAATCGCGCCCATCGCAATCCCCACCGATGCCTGGGCCAGTGAAGGGGCATCGTTAACCCCATCGCCCACGCAAACCACCGATCCGAATTCAGAAGTCAACTTATCTATAATTTTAACCTTATCTTCCGGCAGAAGTTGAGCATGATATTCATCCACCCCGACTTCTTCAGCAATTGCCCGGGCAGTCCTTTCGTTATCCCCGGTTATCATCTCGGTCCGGATGCCCTTTTTCTTAAGTTCCGCTATCACCCTGACGGAGGAATCCCTTATTCTATCCCTTACCGCGATGAAGCCTAAAAGAGCGCTCTCATCCGATAAGATGATCGTGGTTTTTCCCTCTGCCTCAAGGTGAGTTATTTTTTCTTCCGGCAATTGAAGATCTAACTCATTGAAAAGGTTCCGGGAACCGAGATAATAGGTTTGCCCATTAATCCGGGCTCTGATGCCTTTACCGGGCATAGCCTCGAAGTCTGTTGCTTCCCGCAATGTTACTTTCTCAACCCGGGCTTTTTTCACTATCGCCCGGGCGATCGGATGCTCGGATTGAAATTCAATTGAAGCGGATAATAACAGAATCTCTTCATTCGTGAGTCGATTAAGACTCACAATATCCGAAACTTCTAATTTCCCCTCGGTCAGGGTGCCGGTCTTATCAAACGCGAAAACTTTAACTTTATTCAATTCTTCTATATAGCTCGAACCTTTTATCAGTACTCCTCTGCGGGTGGCACTGGTTATGGCCGATACCATCGATACGGGCGTGGATATAGCTAAAGCGCAGGGGCAGGAAACAACTAAAAGCACCAGGGCTCGATATATCCATACATCGATAGGCAGACCCAGGAATATCGTGGGGATAACCGCGACCCCCACGGCCAGAGTTATGACAATCGGCGTGTAGACGCGCGCGAATTTTTCAATAAAAGCCTCGGTCTTGGATTTTTTCTTTTCCGCCTCCTCCACCATTTTGGCTATTTTTGAGAGTATGCCTTCTTCGGATTTTTTAGTTACTTTTATCTCCAGGTATCCTTCCTGGTTTATGGTCCCGGCATAAACCTCATCGCCCGTTGCTTTCTCAACCGGCATTGATTCACCGGTAATCGGCGCTTGATTTATACTTGAGGAGCCTTTGATTATTTCACCGTCCAGGGGTATCTTCTCGCCCGGCCTGACCACAACCACGTCTCCCACTTCTACGTTATGCACGTCAAGCTCGACCTCTTTCCCCGCTTTTTTAACCTGGGCTGTTTCCGGAGCGAGCTTGAGAAGTTCGCTGATGGAGCGCCTGGCCCGGTCAGCCGCGTATTCTTCCAGGCTTTCGGCGATAAAGAAGAGAAACATAACCGCCGCTCCTTCTTCCCCATGCCCGATTAAAAAGGCGCCCAGGGCGGCGATACTCATCAGGCAGTTCATATCCAGCCGCTTCTTCTTGAATACGGATTTAACCGCCCGTTTTAGTATGTCTTTTCCGGATAGGGCGACCACCAATAGGAAAGCCACCTGGGCTAATAAATTTTGTGATATCAAAAACTCACAGACCAATCCGATAGCCAGAAATACGGCCGCGGCGATCCCGAAAATCACCTGCTTTCTTTTCCAGAGAGGCTCTTTCTCTTCAAAAAAGTCGCCCGCGCACAACCGGCAACTTTCTTCATCGGGATGGTTATCTTCTTTATGTTCCATCAGTAACTCCCCACATTCTCTATTTTTTAAAGGATATCCGATAAACGATTAGTCAGTACCATTACCGCTTTTTCTTCCCCCCCCCGGATAATCACCAGTTGGACCGGCTCATTGATCTTGTGCTTGATGATCGCCCGCTGAACGTCACGCATCGTGTAAACGGGCTCACCATCCACTTTCACTAAAATATCCCCCTCCCTGATGTCCGCCCGGGAGGCCGGTGAATCTTTAAATACCGTGGCCACGAACACACCGGAGTTACGGCCCAGCACCTTATTTGCCTGAACCGGGTTTAACTGCCCCATTATGATGCCGATTCGCGGCCTTTCGTAATGTCCTTTTTTTATAATGGAATCCGCGACATCCACCGCCAGATTGGAGGGGATGGCGAAACCAATACCGACGCTGCCATATGAAGACTGCCCTTCGGTTTTTATCGCGGTGTTGATACCTATCAATCACCCTTCCACATCTACCAGAGGACCGCCGCTGTTGCCGGGGTTGATAGAGGCGTCGGTCTGAATAAAATCTTCATATGGCAGCAGACCGATGGAACGCCCTTTCTGGCTGATAATGCCGATGGTTACACTGCTGCTCAGACTGAACGGAGAGCCGATGGCCACGGCCAATTCGCCCACTCTGACCTCATCTGAATCGGCTGCTTCAATGGGGGCAAATGTTATACCTTCAGCATCAATCTTTAAAACGGCGAGGTCGGTGGCTTCGTCGCGACCGATCAAACGCGCAGAATATAGCGTCCCATCGTGAAGAACCACTTCAATCTCCTGTGCGTTCTGGATTACGTGGTTGGAGGTCAAGACATAACCATCTTTGCTGATAATCACCCCGGAGGCTTGACCCACCAGGCGCCGGGGGACCGAGTAGAGATAGCCCCAGAAGGTATCCCGTGAAATATGATGATGGATGGCCTCGGTGCGAACGACAACCACCGACGGCATAACTTTTTCTATGGCATCGGCGATCTCTTCGCCGATTTTCCTGGCAACGCTGGTGGTGGAACTCACACACGGTGTCGCCTTCTCTCTTGCCGGCCGCGGTTTTAACGCTTCCTGTTCGCTTTGCTCGGAACATCCCGGTATCAGGATTATGAGCAGCAGTACAAAACAGCACGCTCTTATCCAATGAACTATAGATCGGAAGAGCGTCGTGTAGGGAAAGAGTGTAGATCTCGGTGGTCGCCGTATCATTAAAAAAAAAAAAGACACAAAAACAAAAAAAAAAAATAACAGTACATAAG
>CAKZYZ010000291.1 GCA_937885075.1 uncultured bacterium
AGCTCGAGGTAGGCAAAATGGATAAACAATATATCTGGAATACTAGTATGTGGGTTCAGTTTTTTTTTTTCAAGCAGAAGACGGCATACGAGATTATCAGTGTGACTGGAGTTCAGACGTGTGCTCTTCCGATCTCCATCGGCCGCCGGGTCGAAGTCGGCCAGGGCCGCGGTGATCGATGTGTAGTCTCCGAACCCGGCCTGGTCGACCACCACAGTCTGGGGCGACCAGGCGAGATTGGGGTCAGTCCCGAACTCATACTCCAGGTAGTTATTGACCCGGTCATTGTCGGGATCGCCCCCGCCTCCGTTGACCAGGAAGTAGAATCCGTCATCGGCCGGATCGAGGAAGTTATCAAACTCCCAGCCGTCCGGCGTCCGGTCCCCATCGGAGTCCGGGTCGAGGAGGTTGGGGACGCCGTTTCCGTCCCAGTCGGAGTCCCAGGTCGTCACGGCGCTGGTCGGGAAGTCGGTATTATGCTGACCGTTCCAGTAATCAACCTCATCCCCATCATCCATTCCGTCATCATCCGTATCAAGCGCCGCGGGATCGGAGCCGTAGTAATTAACTTCCGCGCCGTCGGAGAGGCGGTCCCACTCGGAATCCGGATCGATAATATTGACAATGTGATCACCGTTATCGTCACTGTCCCAGCGATGGGGGTTATCCGGGTTGTCCGGCCAGTCGGTATCGTGCGTGGTGTTCCAGTAAGCAACTTCATCGGTGTCAGTCAGCCCGTCAAAGTCGGTATCAACTTTCAGCGGATCGGTCAGATAGTAGTACTCCAGGTAGTTGATCAGTCCGTCCGGCTCTTCGTCGACATTGGGATCCCACCCGGTAGAGCCAAAGTATTTCATCTCCCACCAATCAGGCAAAGTATTGTAATCCTGGTCAACATACTCGTCGGCCCCGATGTCATAGTAATAATATCCGTCAATCCCCGTACCGGTTACCACCATGGAGAGGTAGTTCCAGCGGGCTTCTCCTTCGTAATCCTGCAGCATCGCCTGCCAGCTCGATCCGGCATTGATATTGGGATTAGTCTCCCCGTAGAAAGAAGAGAGGTGGAAATATCGACTATAAGCGTGATAGAAGCGGGGGTTCTCGGAAATGTTACCGTTGAATCCGTCATAATCCCCATCTTCCACGTTACAGTTGTAGAGCATATCCAGATCTACTCCATAAAGGTCATCACTATTGTTCCAGATAATACAGTCCGTGATCCGGGGCTCCGCCGCCGAGGCAACATAGATTCCGCCGGAATCATTGTAGCCGGTATTTTCGGTAATGGTACATCCTATAATCAGGGGGTCACCCGCTGATCCGGTGACATAGATCGCTCCGCCCCGCCCCAGTCCGGTCGCGGCATTATTGTAGATCATCAGATTGCTGAGTGTGACGGATGAGTTGAAGAGATAGACCCCGGCCCCGGAGCCGGAGTAGGAAGCATTCCGGATTACAAAACTGTCAATCTTAGCAGTCTGAATATTATAAGTGGAGAACACCCGTCCCTGTGAATTAGCGTCGATTACCGGCCGCTGGTACGGATCGGCCCCCATCAGGGCGATCCCCGGACGGGTCAGTTCCAGGTTATGCTCATAATAGATCCCCGAGGTTACCAGAACGATCACCGGAGCATCCGTAGTCTCCTTCCAGTCCAACGCGTCCTGAATGGTATCCCAGGCGGCAGCCCAGGAACTTCCATCTCCGCCGCCGGGCGCGGAACTGTCCACATACCGGGTCTGAGGAGAGCTCCCATCAACCGGATTGGTCCCGAAGAGAAACTCTTCCGCGTTATTGAGTCGGTCCCCATCCGGATCGCCCACTCCGCCGCTCTGGATATTGAACTGCCCGTAATCCGCTGGATCCAGGCCGTAATAAACCTCCCACCCATCCGGGCAGCCATCACCGTCCGAGTCCGGATCGAGGAGATTGACCAGTCCATCTCCCCCCCCGTAGTCGATATCTCCGCTCCAGGATGACCAGCTATGATTGTCCCAGTAATCTACTTCAGAACCATCATGGAAGTTCCCGTCGTAGCCGTCATGGTCACTATCCGGATCCAGAGGATCACAGGTCAGGAGAGAGTAGGGGGCGTTGGTGTAGAAGTGGACCTCGTCCCCATCCAGCAGTCCGTCACTATCACTATCCGGATCAAGCGGGTTGACCGAGTAGCTGATCTCGTCCCCATCATAAAGGTGGTCGGAGTCGGTATCCTGATTAGCAGGGTCGGTGTAGTAGTAGTATTCGTCGATATTGTTTAACCCATCCCCATCATAATCAGCCTGATTTCCTTCTCCCAGGTGTCCTATATATTCCAGCTCCCAGTAATCAAGCAGCAGATTGAAGTCGGTATCGACGTACTCATCGGAGCCGATATCATAATAGTTGAAAGGTCCGGCGCCATGGTCAGGAGTGAGGGGGTCATCCCACCGATCTTCATGGTCATAATCTGTAGTTGGTATATCTCCTCCGCTGTCTCCGCGATCGATAACCGGCGGGTCGGTATAATAATGGGAGAGCAGGTGCAAGTCATAGATATCCTGATCATTTCCCCGGTAGGCCAGTTTATAAAATTTTGGATCTTCACTGATACTGCTTTGATCCCGGAAACTGGCGTTGATCCAATCGGTAAGTGTCACCCGGTCACCGTTCCATTGGCCAACGTAAGCGTTACCGGTGGCGTAGAGGTCATTCCAGTTGGAATCAAGACTCCCCTGACTGGAAGCATCAACCCCGACAGAATATTTGCCGGTTCCGATGCTCCAGGATATGTTGTTGATCAGGTCGCTGTTGAGAGAGTTCTGGAGCCGGAACCCATAAGTTCCGTTATCATAAGCGGAGTTATTATAAACCAGGGATGAATCTCCGCCGTTCAGATTAAGGCCCGCCGCGTCGTTTAAGTAGAAATTACAGTTAGTGATCAGGTTATTATCACCGGTTACTTCAATCCCATCCCCTCCCTGAGAGTAGCTCTGGCAGCTATTTATGGTATTGCGGTCTCCGGAGACTATTAAGCCGTCCCCTCCGGCACCGGTAAAGTCGATCCCCTGAACCTGAATATAATAACCCTGCACATCCAGCAGGGAACTAACCAGTCCGTCACCATAGATCAGCGGTCTGCCATCATGCCCTTCAATTAAAATGGGCAGCTCCGCGGATCCCGTACTGGTATTCCAGACCGTCGCGGATCCGCCACCCTGGGTAACCGAGAAGTCACCACTTGCCTCCAGGTAGATAATATCGCCTTCTTCCAGGATATTATTATTCATAACATCCTGAAATTCATCCGCCCCGTATATAGCGTGGACATAAAATAGTTTTGGGGTTTTGAACATCCAGTATCTGCCCGGTCCGGAGGAGATATCCGTGTCGCCGCAGAAAGGGCTTTTATTGGGAGGATCGGCATTATCTCGGGCCTGTACCTGCCAGTAGTACCAGGTCTCGGTCAGGAGGGACTGAACATTCCATTCCGGGTCAGGGAGCCATCCGGAAGTTAGTAAGTCGGCGGTGGTAAATGTATCCGCGGTATCCATCCGGAAGTAGTAGGCATCGGTGTTCAGACCGGCCAATACATCCACCGCGGTAAGAGAACGCAAGGTGGCAGACTCAGGATTGACGCCTTTCTGGCCATCCGGCGGAAATGAGCAGCCGACATTGGAGGGGGAAGTATTATCAACCATGAAACGGCCGCTGATACTGTTGACATCGGTATCGGCGGTATAGCTGACCCGGACCTGATAGTAAATCCCATCGTCTAAAGGTGTGGTATCCCAGGTGGAGTAGGTCTGAAGGTTCCAGGCCAACCCGGAGGCAATCCCCAGGAAGGAGCTGCCGTCGGTAGTGTATTCCAGGTCAATCTGGTCCCCGCCGCCCCAGCCGGGGCCGTAACCGTACCAGATCAGGTCGTGGGCTCCGCTCCATTTCTCGTCGCCGATCGAGCCGCCGTAAGGAGACCAGAGCAGAAGAGTATCCAGGGAGTAACGGGAGGCCTGGACGGTATTGCCGTAAGCCCCCATATTAACCCGGTTCCCGTTTGGTTCGGTCTCATAATAGTATGGGTTATTGGGATTTCCCAGGTTAAGGCAGGGGCTGTCATCAGTATCAGCTTGCCACCCGCCGAAATGATAGGATTCTTCGGTACTCCGGGGATGGAAGTCGTCATCCTCCCCGTTCTCGCCCCCTAAGATTCCATCTGCTCCGGCGGGATCGACAAATAAGGGATCTTCATTAATACTGTGAGGGTCTAATCTGCTCTCCAACTGCCAGTCATCAAAGGAGATCAGATCGCTCCCCCCCCAGGATCCGATAGAAGCTCCTCCGGAGGAGATCAGGGTATTAAAGTCAGAGTACTGGTCCGTAACATTATCAAAGAAAGCTCCGGAATTTCCTGTTCCTTCAGCCCAGACCAGATTGCTATTGAAGTTAATTTTCGGGGAGGAAGTCGAAAATTCCCGGGATCCATTCCGGTAGAGAGTATTATTCTCTATGGTGTTATCCGTACCATTTAGAACAACCCCTCTATCTTCATTGGCATAAATCAGGTTATTGGTGTATTTGACTATATTTCCGGTTCCGTATGTTCCGGCGTAGTCGTTGGAATAGATGGTATTATTATCAATCTCGATTTCGGTAACGGAACTGAAAAATACGCCGTTGGGATTTTTATAGCAGATGGAATCGGCCAACGATAAGTTTTCAACCGAGGCGAAGCGGAGACCGGAATTATATTTGAAATTTTGAGCAGGAGGAAGAATAAATTCACCATAGTTATGGCTGATTAAGTTATTCTCAATCGATACATTTGTACTTCCGGAAAAATAACATCCATAACTATAATTAAAATTAAAACTATTTCCCTCAAGAGAAATATCGGTTCCACCCGCGGTAATAAGGCCTCCCGCTCTGGGTACGGAAGTCATTCCATAACTGCTCTGGCCATTCCAGGAGACTTTATTGTCATTAAGGGAGATATGATTTAGATCGGAAGAGCACACGTCTGAACTCCAGTCACACTGATATATCTCGTATGCCGTCTTCTGCTTGAAAAAAAAAAAAAAAAATAAAAAAAATAACACAAACAACCACAGAACAA
>CAKZYZ010000292.1 GCA_937885075.1 uncultured bacterium
TCATGCGTTACTTCGTTACTGTCTTGTCGGTGCATGTCGCCTTTCTATGTGTTTTTTTTTTTTAATGATACGGCGACCACCGAGATCTACACTCTTTCCCTACACGACGCTCTTCCGATCTAGACCGCGGCCACGGTCCAGGTCAATACTCCCTTCCGTTCTTCCCAGAGGTCATAGGAGGGAAGCGGCAGCCCGGTCTCCGGATCGCGGTAGGCCGCCATAAAATCCCCCGCCGACTTGATCAGGGACTTGTAGAGGGGAGAGATAAACTCAATATCCCGATACTTCTCAAAGTGCTTCCAGAGGGCCCAGACCACCAGCGCGGTCTCATCCTCCTGGATGGGGAGTTCGTCCGAGTCATCCGCGGTCCAGGGGTGCCAGGAACTGGCCAGGGTTCCATCGGGGTTATATTTGTGGAGGAAGTAGCCCTCACGCTCAATAACCCGGCCGCAGAAGTCGAAGAATCGCCGGCTGATATGATGATAACCGGCCCGGTCGAGCGCGAAGGCAACTAAGGCCCCGTCCCGGGGCCACATATAGCTGTAAGTGTCGCGGGCGAAGGAGAGAATGTCGGTATCATTGGCGGCGATGATCGCGCCATCCGCGTCAATCTGGGTTCTCAGGACCAGCAGGCTCCGCTTATAGAGGTCCACCACCGGTCCAGGGAGCGGGCCAAAGTTCAGATTCTCCTTGTTAACCCATAGTTTCCAGTAATCGTGAGTACGCCGAAGAAATAGCTCCGGCGTCTTTTCTACCACCATCTCGTTTATCCGATCTACCTCGGCAAAGCGGCGGCCGCAGATCAGGTAATAGTAAAAAGTATCTTCTTCTTGCGGCGCGAGGAAGAGACGTATTCCGATCGTGGAATCGACCGACCCCTGGGCGATCGGGTTCATATCCAGGGTTCCGGAGGAAGCCTGGGTCCAGGTTCCCTTCTCCCCGCCGAGTTCCTTCTTGCCGGTACTGTACTCATCAATCCCGGCCCGACCCTGATGGAAGAGATTGAGCAGAAAATACCGCTTCCCCTTGTAATGGACCAGCGTCTTATTCTGAGGTCGGTACGCGGCCGTATCCCCGACCTCGTTCCCCGAGATATGGAAATCCTGGCCGAAGAAGACCTGGACCTCTGCCGGCTCATTGTTCAGGTTTTGGATGGTGAGTTTCTTGAAATAAATCGTCTCGAAAAAATCGACAAAGTCACTGGCAGTAACCCGGATCCCCAATCCGGGGTGCTCAAGCTCGATATCAGTCACCAGGGAGTCATCCCGGTAGCGCAAGCGCTTGATCGGAAACTCCTGAACCCAGGAGAAGGATCCGTTTACCCGAAAACCAATCCGAAAGCAGTGTCCGCCCAGATGGTTCTCCTGCCCGACGTGAGGATAGTAGATGTCACGGATCCGGTAGTCCTTATCAAAAGCAATCAGTAATTTTCCATTTCCCACGGGAATGTCACGAGGCATCTCTTAACTCCTGGTTCTGAATAATTTTATATATGTAATGGTTCTTTGTAACCACGAAGGACACGAAGCTCACGAAGATTTAAAAAAATTGAACTAACTTCTTTTTATTTCTCAACAATTCTTCGTGTCCTTCGTGATCTTCGTGGTAAATCAATTCGTTATAAAAAAATTGACCTTACTTGGTAATCCAGCTACGACCATCTTTCTGAATCAATCTCTCCGAATCCTCCGACCCCCAGGTCCCGGCTGAGTAGTTAGGAAAATCAGTGGCCGGATTTGCCTCCCAGCATGCGGTCAGCGAATCAACCACATCCCATTGGGCGGCAATCCCATCCTGGCGGACAAATAGAGTCAGATCGCCCCGCATACAGTCGATTAAGAGCCGCTCATAGGGAGAATGCCGTTTGGTTTTAAACGCCTTCTGATAGTCAAATTCCATGTTCACCGGGTGGATCGCGTTCCGGGAGAGGGGATACTTGACACCGAAATGGAGGGTAATCTCCTCCCGGGGCTGAACCGTCAGAAGGAGGAAGTTCGGCTTCATAATATCACTGGTATTGCTGAAGAGACGGAGCGGAGGCTGCTTGAACTGAACACAGATCTGGGTTATCCGTCTGGGGAGGCGTTTTCCCGCCCGGATATAGAACGGCACCCCGGCCCAGCGCCAGTTATCTATATGGAGCTTGGCGGCAATGAAGGTCGGCGTATTGGAATCTTTCGCGACATTTTCCTCATCCCGGTAACCCGGAACCATCTCTCCTCCGATTGTTCCCGGGCCGTATTGGCCCCGGACCGAGAAAGCATCTACATACTCTCTATCCATCGGCCTAATCGAACGGAAGATTTTAACCTTCTCATCCCGGATATAGTCGGCTTCAAAACCCACCGGGGGTTCCATGGCGACCAGGGCGACCAGCTGGAGCATATGATTCTGGATAATATCCCGGACCACACCCGCCTGTTCGTAGAAATTTCCCCGGTGTTCTATCCCGAGATCTTCCGCCACCGTGATCTGGACATTATCGATGTAACGTCTGTTCCAGAGCGGCTCGAAGATGGAGTTGGCGAATCGGAAGAAGATAATATTCTGGACCGTTTCCTTCCCCAGATAGTGATCGATACGGTAGATCTGGCTCTCATCGAAAGCTTCCCGGATGGTACGGCTGAGAGCTTCCGCTGAACCCCGATCCCGACCGAACGGTTTCTCGATGATAATCCTGGTATCGAACCGATCTTTACATAGTCTGTGGCTGGAGAGCTGATTAATGATAACCGGGAAAAAGTTCGGCGGCACCGCCATGTAATATATGACCCGCCGTTTCTCCCCCGACTGCTTGCCGCAGAGGAGATTCAGTTCTCCGGTTAACTTCTCGTAATTCGCGTCGGTCTCGAAATCTCCGGAGAGATAATGGAGATGCCGGCTGAACTCCTCCCACTGCATCTGGTCGAATGATTCTTCACCATGAGTCCGGACCGCCGCACGGACCAGGCTCCGATACCCTTCATCGTCCATCTCGGGGAGCCCGAAGCCAACAATCGAGAAGTCCGGGGGGAGGTCGCCCTCCGTAAAGATATGGAAGAGCATCGGCAGGAGCTTCCGCTGGCTCAAGTCACCCGCCCCGCCAAAGATAACCAGTGTAAACGGATCGATGGTAAAATCATCGAGCTGGATATCACAGGTCTGAATGGTTTCATCGCCGGCAGTGTTGGTTGTGGATTGTGGCGTATTCATCTTGGTTTCCTCTGATTTCTCAAACAATATCGTTGCTATAAGTTAGTCGGCCCGGGTGGCGATATATTACAAAATATTCCAGGGCCGGATTACTCTCCGCCCAGAAGGGCACCCCTCACCCGGCCCCCCTCACCCGCCCCCCGATTTCAATCGGGGGGCACCCTCTCCCCGAGGGGAGAGGGGAGCCTGGTGAAGGCGGCCCGCTGCCGTCCCCCTCTCCCTGTGGGAGAGGGGTTAGGGGTGAGGGGTGAGGGGTGACGAGCGAGTCATTTATCTTCCTTTATCGCGTGTCCCCCAAACTGGTTCCGCATCGCGGACAGAAGCTTGTCCGCGAAGGGTGCTTTATCCCGGGAACGGAAGCGCCCCTGGAGCGCCAGGGTGATGACGGGAATAGAGACCCCCAGCTCGATCGCTTCATGAACCGTCCAGCGCCCTTCGCCGGAATCTGGGACAAAAGCGGCTATCCCTTCCAGATCCGGGTTCTCCGAAAGCGCCCGGGCGGTCAGATCCAGGAGCCAGGATCGGACAACGGAACCGTAGCGCCAGATCTCCGCGATCCGATGAAGGTCGAGATCGAACTCCTTCTTCTCCCGCATCAGCTCGAATCCTTCGGCATAGGCCTCCATCAGTCCATACTCAATGCCGTTGTGGATCATCTTGACAAAATGTCCGGAACCAATCGGCCCCACCCGGCCCCACCCCTTATCGGGATCCGGGGCAAGCGTCGAAAGGACCGGGCCAAGCCGTTCCACGGCCTCCGCGTCCCCACCGACCATCATGCTGTATCCTTCGGCCAATCCCCAGATTCCGCCGCTGGTCCCGACATCCACGAAATGAACTCCCTTCTCCGAAAGCTCCCGTCCACGGCGGATTGAGTCTCTGTAGTTGGAATTCCCGCCATCGATAATAATATCTCCGGGGGAGAGAATTTTGCTCAGTTCTTCAATGGTTTTTTCGGTCGGTCCGCCCGCCGGTACCATCACCCAGACCGCCCGCGGTGATTGGAGCTTCTCTACGACCTCTTCCAACCTCCGGGCGCCCTCCGCCCCCATCTCCTCGGCGGATCTGATCGCCTCTTCACTCAGATCAAAGACCACCACCCGGTGGCCCCCTTTCAGCAGGCGGGAAGCCATGTTGGCCCCCATTTTACCCAGTCCTATCATCGCTATATCCATAATATTATCCTTTTGTGTATAATTCCTTCGTAATAAATACTTTAAACCTTACCCCGGATCTCTTCCCCCGCAGCCATCTCGCCGGGATCGGAAAGGGAAATACAGCAGGCAGCATTCCGGCCCCCGGGTCAGCCGGCAGAATAATATGCCGACCAGCGCGCCGAGAATGGGCGCGGCCAGATAAATCCAGAGGTAGGTCAGTTGACCCGACACCAGGGCCGGCCCCAGGGACCGGGCCGGATTCATGGAAGCGCCGGTGAACGGTCCGGCAAACATCGCTTCCAGCCCGACCATGGCGCCGATGGCCACACCGGCCATCAGACCTTTTTCTTTCGATCCGATCGCTACATGGATAATCAGAAACATCAGAAAAAACGTAAGGATGGCTTCCAGCACAAAAGTCTGGGCGGGCGTAACCGAAGGTATGGTAGCGCCCAGGGTGCCATCATGCGGGGCTATCCATCGGAGCAGGAGGCTGGCGGAGATAGCTCCCAGGACCTGGCTGAATATGTATGGCCCAACTTCTCTCCCGGGGAAACGGCCGGCAAACCAGAATCCGATTGATACGGCCGGGTTGATATGAGCGCCGGATATATCCCCTATCGCGTATATCATAGCCATCACAACCATACCGAAGGTAAGCGCGATCCCGACATGACTGACCGTGCCACCGTATATATCATTTGCCACGATAGCCCCGGTACCGGCCAGTACCAGCGCGAACGTCCCCAGAAATTCACAGATATATTTTCTCGGGTTCATAATTAATACAAATGTACTTCTTTATGTTTCGGAATTTTCAGCCAGAGGCTGATGCGCCTCTGGCGCACAATAATCTTATTTTTTCTTCGGAAAAAATAAGAATATGCAAGCATATAACCAATATTGAAGGATGAATTTTAAGCAAATTCGTGTAATTCGCGAAATTCGTAGTTCTTTTCTTTTGAATTAGCGAAGATTCGCGTGATTCGCGGTTTAATTAGTTGCACGGCCAATTTTTAAAAAAGCAGACAGCGCGTATCGATACACTCCCGGTTGAGGTGTTTCTGTTCACAGGAATATGAGAATGTCGTTATTACCGGATGAGGCAGATACCTCCCGGAGAGCTCGCATCCCTTCACCAGGGAAAGATAACTCTCCCGCTGGCAGCATCGGGGAGCGTTCAGGGCGGCGATATCTTTTAAGATCGAGGAAACCACATCCTGTCCCGCCCCCCGTTTCTCCTCAGAGAGAGGGGATGTCTTCAGGATGACTCCATAGGCGATCCCGATCCCGAGCGCTGCCGCGCATCCCCCCCAGAAGGCGCAGGTCCCGCCCGGAATTGTACTTCCCTTGCGGATGGCTTCCTTAATTTCGTCAAAAGTCACTTCCCCCCCGTGGTTCCGGTAGGCGATCAGAAATAGAGAGATGATCTCCTACATCAGTCCGGCCTTCCTCCTCGGAGAGGTAGTTATGAATAAGCTCCCGGATCAGGATGATCTGCTGGCGATAGCGGGAGCAGGAGACGCACATCATGAAGTGGATTCTCATCCCGACCCGCTTCCGCCAGCTCAGTCTGCTTTCCATCGATTCGGAGACCAGTTTAGTTACTTCCCGACAGGTCAGCATCAGCTTTTCCCCCGAGCATTCGGTTTAAAGCCATCTGACATCGAGACAGTTCCTCAGCCGCAGCCGGACCCGATGCAGGATGACCATACAGTTAGTCGGAGAAATATTGAGATTATTACAAATTTCTTTTGTCTCCATCCCCTCCATCTCCCGGAGCGAGAAGACAGCCGCCAGACGGGGGGGGAGCAGAGAAAGGCAGAAGGCCAGTATATCCCGGAATTCTTTTCTCTTGAGCAGGGACCGGGGATTGGCGGGCCAGCGGGGGAGCTTTATCTTCCAGCTCCCTTTCTCATTGAAGAGCTGCTCTTCCAGAGCGGGGATATCCGCCGGAATGGGTTCCCGGATCCGTTTGCGGATATGATCCCCGATCTTATGCCGAAGGATTCCGGTGAGCCAGGTTTTTTCGGAGGACCGGCCGGAATATTTCGACCGGGCTTTCAACCCCGCCAGAAAAGTCTCCTGGACAACATCCTCCGCCGTACCATGGTCGCCCAGCCGGAGAAAAGCATACCGGTAGAGATAGTCTCCATATCGGTCGATCCAGGCCTCCGGATCAATTTTTTTCTCTTCCGCCACTTAATCCTCCTCTTCACCCCAATATTTGCCACAAAGGCACTAAGACACTAAGGAATACTTGATGATAGAACAAACCGCGAAATACATGTCTCTGTAAAACTTTAGCTTTATGGCTTCGAATACCCTGGTTCGTAGTGCAGGACTTCAGTCCTGCCTAACTAGGCCGTACTCGAAAAGGTATTTTTAACATTCTGTGCTAAAAAACTAAATATTCACCACGAAGGTCACGAAGAACACGAAGAAAAACAAAGAAAACTATGGAATTTTCCTTTGTTTCTTCA